>JACOVQ010000006.1 GCA_016177225.1 Candidatus Zambryskiibacteriota bacterium | reverse complement strand
TATTGGTTCAGTGACTCAAGAAGAAATAGATGAAATCCTTTCCTTCTTGAACGACCGACCGAGAGAATGCATTGGCTTTCAGAGTGCTTCGGAGTATTATTATTCACTAACTAGTGTCCTACTTGAGGGGTAACTGGAGTCTGTACCTCCATTTTTAATAGTGGCATAATATATATTTTTTGTCAATCATTTACACAACCGTAAAAACAGGTAATATGAGAAGCTCGAAAGCCGATGAAAACAAATAAATCTTATCTAAAGAGGCTCAAAATCACTAAATCGGGCAAGCTTTTGGCTCGAAGCGCCGGCCAAGACCACTTCAACGCCAAAGAACGCTCAGCCGCCAAAAGAATTAAAAAGCGCGGTTCGGAATTTCATATATCCAATAAAGACAGGTCCCGTTACTTAGTTAATTTTTAAATATGACACGGGTTAAAAAAGGCGTTAATGCATTAAAGACCCGGAGAAACATTCTACGCAAGGTTAAAGGCTACAAGCATGGCCGTTCAAAAAAGGAGCGCCAGGCCAATGAAGCCATTTTCCATGCCGGCACATACGCTTTCGCCCACCGCCGCGATAAGAAAGGAGATTTCCGCCGCCTTTGGAACGTGAAGATGTCAGCATTGCTTAAAGAAAACGGCATTTCGTATTCCAAATTTATTCCCCTGCTTAAAAAGAGCAACATTATTTTAGATAGGAAAATTTTGTCCCAAATCGCCAACGAAGCTCCCGAAACTTTTAAAAAGATTCTTGAGAGCGTGAGGTAGCCACCAGATAAGCGCTCGTTGCTCCTACTGCATCCATCAGTAAATCGGATATGGTATCTAAAAGATGGCCTTCTATAGCGAAGGTGTCGCCGATAATGTATTCAAATACTTCCCAAGTTATTCCTGTTGTCGTTGCCAAAAGAAATACCGTCAGGAAAGAGCGTTTGGTACGAGTTTGCAAATTAAGAATCCAAACGATAAACACCCCAAACGCCATACCGGCCAGAAAATGTACCGGGATATCGTACCAGGAAGTAGTCCAGTAGAGATAAAAGGTTAAGGCGATACGGTTAAGAAGCCAGACGATACTAAATAGTACAAAAGCAGATAGTAAAAGCAGGCGTTTTTGCATAGTTCTATTCTACTAAAAACCCAGCACTTACAATATTAGTGCTGGGGCTTTAGTAGGGTTATTCTGGTATACCCTAGTTGAAAAACTAGGTGGGTGTCCGCAATTCCGACGCCTAAGGGGTCGGAACAATTAAGACTCCCTGTAAATATTTTAGCTAGATAATACCTCAAATAACCCTGCTTACAGTATAACGCACCAATCAACAAAAATCTGTTGATATTGTATGGACTTCGTGCCAAAAATATTTCGCATTATATGTCTACGCCAAAACGCTTGTATTGCAAAGCTTTTATACCTTCAAACCAATGCTTAATTTCGTGGCGAGCTTCTTCCGCTGTTTCTGATGCATGAAGCAAATTCATTACAGCTCGCTTTTCCTTGTTAGCCAAAGCCGGAGAGTCATTCGAAAAATCTCCTCTGATAGTACCCATATCCGCTTGAAATGGTAATGTTGGACCGGTAATTTTCCGTACCATATCGACAGCGTGCAGGCCCTGTATTGTTATCTTTACCAAAGGCGCTCCTGTCATATACTCAATAATCCATTGGCGCACCATTTTACCAATCTTGAAAGAATCTTCTGTACCCAGAATGGATTTAGCGTTAATACCATACTTGTTGTATGTACTGAGGCTATTTTCTCCCAGACGAGTAATCCAGATTTTACTTTTTGGATAGTGATTATTAATTTGTTCCCGAGTCGGCCGGAACATTTCCAGAGCCACGATTTTTAAATCTCTTTGTTCAAAGCGCTTGATAATTTCTCCTATCAGCCCTTTTTGCACTCCGTCCGGCTTAATAAGCACGAATGTCTGTTCTTCTTTCAGATGAGTCATGAGGTTAATATTATATTTCCTTTTTCGGTAATGGCAATGGTGTGTTCGAAGTGGGCGCTACGGGAGCCGTCGCGGGTTTTAATGGTATAGCCGTCGTCCATTATTTTAATTTTAGAAGTGCCGGCATTGACCATCGGTTCAAGCGCAAGCACCATACCCGGCACGATTTTCTCTCCCGTCCCTGCAATGCCGACATTCGGCACATACGGGTCTTCATGTACTTTGTATCCCACGCCATGTCCCACCAAATCTTCCGCCAGTTTAAATCCTGTCGGTCCTATCACAGCATTAATGGCGGCACCTATGTCGCCGATAGTATTGCCCGGCTTGGCCGCCTCAATGCCCGCCATAAGAGCGTCTCTCGTCACATCAATAAGCCTCTGTGATTCATCATCTACCGTGCCGACAGGCACGGTAATAGCCGCATCTGTTATGAGACCTTCACGAGTAATACCGAGGTCGAGGCCGACTATATCTCCTTCCCTTAGAATACGCGCCGTTTCGTTAGGAATACCATGCACTATTTCATCGTTGATTGATATGCAAATGGATGCAGGGAAAGGCCTATCGGCTCCCATGGGCTTATAACCTAGAAAGGCTGGCTTACCGCCATTCTCTTTAATCATTCTTAAAGATTCTTCTTCAACGACCAGAGTTGAGACTCCCGGCTTACAAAGTGTGGCAAGTTCGCGTAAAATTTCAGCGTGCCTTTGCCCGCCTTCTTTCATAATTTCAATTTCTTTTTCTGTCTTGAGCTTAACCACGAAGTTTTTCTTGAATTTCGGCCGCCACTATATCGGGCAATGGCTCGCCGTCGATATCGATAACTTTCCCGATGGAGCGGAAGAAGTTTAGGGCCGGCATTGTTTGGGTGTTGTATTTAGTAAATCGATCTTGAATATTATCATCATCCGTGCGGTCTTCTACAACATGGCGTTTATTGATTCTTCCAGTAACGGTTTTTTCAGAAACATCAAGATTGATGACTTGAAAATCGCGTCCTAACCAATCGCAAATCTCAGCAAAAAGTTTAGCTTCTGATTCTTGCCGTCCAATGCCATCAAAAATTATTACTTCTTTATTATTAAGCGATAAAAAAACTTCGCCAAAAAGGAAAGAGGCAAGCCATGACGGGACCAAATCTCCGGAATCAAGAATTTTTCCTACTTTGCGACCAAGGACTGAGTCTTCTTTAGCAATATCGCGTAAGCGTTTTCCCGTAGAAAAAACTTTAGAGCCAAGTTTTGCTGCCAATATCTCGGTCTGGACTCCTTTCCCCGACCCGGGCCTGCCCATAAATACAAAAGTATTTACCATTTCTTAATATTCGCGCGCCGAGACTTGCGCGTCAATCTTTTTTACCAGCTCGATTACCACTGATACCACAATGAGAAGCGCGGTGCCTCCGATAGCCAAAGCTTGAACGCCGGTCAGAGCGCGCAGAACAAGCGGCAGAACGGCAATGATGCTTAAAAAGAGAGCTCCTACCAGAGTTAAGCGCACAAGCACGCGAGAAAGGTAGTCGGCGGTAGCGGTGCCTGGACGCACGCCGGGAACAAAGGCACCGGATTTCTGCAAATTAGTGGCGACGGAATCAGGGTCGAAAGTAACGGCCGTGTAGAAATAAGTAAAGAGCGCCACCAGCACAAAATAAATTGAGGCGTATAGCCATTGATTGGCTAAAAGATTAAGCGCATACTTTGAAAAAGCCGCGATTGAAGCTATAGTGGAATTGGCAAGGAATCTAAAAATCATTTGCGGGAATAGAAGCAGAGAAAGAGCGAAAATGATCGGTATTACTCCCGCTTGATTTACTCTCAAAGGAAGATATGTGGAGACTCCGGAGAAAGCCGCACCTCTCGCTTGCTTGGCATAAGTTACCGGTATCGGCCTCTCGGCTTCGGTAATTACCACTACCCCAAAGATGACAAGCAATGCCACCGCAAGTCCCACAACATATATAGGCAACTGCGCAGGCTCGAAAGTAAAGGCAAGCTGGCTGGTAGAAGCCGGCAGTCCCGAGACAATGCCGGCAAAAATGATGAGTGAGACTCCGTTGCCTATGCCAAACTCCGTGATAAGTTCTCCCAGCCAGACAAGAAGCATCGAGCCCGCGACCACTATAAGAATATCTACGGCAAAAGTGGGTAACGGAAGCGGAGGCAAAACATTTTGGCTCTGCAGAAGTTTGATAAAGGCGTATCCCTGAAATACCGCGAGCGGTACGGTCAAAAGACGCGAGTATTCGGCAAAACGGCGCCTGCCAGCCTCTCCTTCCTCTTGATACATGGCCTTGAGTTTCGGAACCATTACCGTGAGCAGTTGCATAATAATGGAAGCGGTGATGTACGGACCAACGCCAAGCATTACGATAGAAAGGTTCTGCAAGCCTCCGCCGGAGAAAAGATTTAAAAGATTTAAAAATTCGCTTGATGCAAAAAGACTCTGAAGCCTAGACGGGTCAATGCCCGGGATAGGAATAACCGCAAGTATGCGGGTAATAGCAAGTACGCCGAGGACGAAAAGTATCCTCTTTCGAAGGTCTTTGTCCGCGAAAATGAGTCTGATTTTTTCTACAAATTTAGGCATTCTTTTTCTTCGCCAAATGTTTTTTAAGAGCCTGACCGGAAAGTTTCTTTTGGAGAGATTTCAGAGAGGAGGTGCCGCGACCGCGCAACTTTGGCACTCGCTTAATTATATCGCGCATTTCCGGCCGTTTCTTTCTGCCGGCACGGGCATTCTGCCCTTTGGTGCCGCGACCGGAAGTTTTGCCGCGAGTGCCGCCACGTCCAACTTGTTTCGGTTTTTTATTTTTTATCTTCCTGACTAAATTATGGAACTGCATATGCGAATTTTACGAATTAGATCGAATGTCACGAATCTTAGTAGATTCCAACACTCTTAGAGCTTTGATGGCGGCGTAAGCATTATTGATTTGATTCTTGCTTCGAGAAAAAAGCTTCGCTCCCACGCCTTTTAACCCAGCCAGTTCAAAGACCGTGCGAACGGAACTGCCGGCCAGAATACCTTTGCCGGGAGCCGGCATAATTTTTACAATCGAAGCGGCATACTTCGCCTGTACATCATGAGGAATAGACATATCCCTGGTAACATTTACTGTAATCATATTCTTCTTGGCATCTCGGAAAGCTTTTTCTATGGCAAGCGAGGTATCTGCGGCTTTGCCTTGGCCTACTCCGACCATGCCCTTCTTATTGCCCGCCACGAGGCATACCGCGAAGTTAAAGCGCCTGCCTCCGGCCATAACGCGAGTGACTCTTCTTAAGCTCACAATTTTCTGGTCAAATTCTGGCTTGACTCGAGACTCCCTTCTCGAAGGACGGCGGCCGCGTCCTTTGCTCTTATCAGTCTTAGTTGTTTTTACCTGAGTTTCATTCATAAACTTAGAATTTTAAGCCGAACTTGCGAGCTGATTCGGCAAGACTCGCCACTTTGCCGGTATAAATGTATCCGCCTCGGTCGAATACTACTGAGGTTATTTTCTTAGCTAAAGCGGATTTAGCCAGACTTTCTCCAACCTTTGAGGCGTTAGTACCTTTGCTTGAAACGAGAGTCTTTTCGGATGCGTCATCGATAAGTTGAGCATAAATGGCGGTATTGGATTTAAACACAGAAAGGCGCGGGCGCTCTGAAGTGCCGGAAATTTTGGCGCGGATTCTCTTTCGTCTTCTGTTCCTCTGTTGAATTTTTGAGTTTACTTGATTCATGATTCTTGATTCGTGATTCCGTTTACACTGACTTTTTGCCCTGCTTACGCCTGATAACTTCGTCGCTATAGCGCATGCCTTTGCCTTTATACGGTTCGGGCTTTTTAAGGGCGCGAAGCTTAGCCGAGAAAAGTCCTACCAATTCTTTATCAGGACCGGAGATAGTTATAACATTTTTTTCCGCGATTACTTTCAGACCAGCCGGAATCTCTATTACCACCGGGTGGGAGAAGCCCAGAGCAAATTTGATACTTGTGCCGGAAACTTCCGATTTGTATCCGATACCTTCAAGAATTAATTTCTTTTCAAAAGCGGTGTTCACGCCCTTTATCATATTGGTAATATGGGCGGCGGAAGTGCCCCATAAAGCGCTTGATTCTGGAGTGTCTTTTTTTGGGACAAGAGTTACCTCATTGCCGTTAATCTTAACCTCGATAAGAGAGTGGATTTGTCTTTTTAACTCTCCCAACGGACCCTTAACGGAAACTAAATTATCCGCAACGGTAAGTTCAGTCTTTTCAGGAAGCGTGATTAATTTTTTACCAATTCTAGACATATAAATTACCAGATTGAAAACAATGCTTCGCCGCCGAGTTTGGCTTTTCTTGCATCTCGTCCGCTCATTACCCCCGCTGGAGTAGAGATAATGAGAGCACCATAGCCGGATTTTACCGGACGAATCTTGGAAGCTTTTCGATAAATTCTTTTGGAAGGTTTTGAAATTCTTTTTACTCCTTTGATTTTCGGAATGCGATTTTCCAAGAACAGTTCGATATTTAAAACTTTTCTGCCTTTCTCGCTCTTTTCCTTAAAATTTTTAATAAAGTCTTCTTTTTTCAAAACATTGGCTATAGACTCTTTTAGCTTAGAATAAGGTACGGTCAGAGATTCGTGGCCGGCATTGCCCGCATTTTTCATCGCAATAATCATGTTTGAGATAGTATCCATCCTACCAAGAAGATTTTTTTATGCCCGGGATTTTTCCTTCATTCGCTAATTCTCTAAAGCAAATCCTGCAGAGGTCGAAGTCTCTCATGTATCCTCGCTTCCTGCCGCATCTAAAACAGCGATTAACCGCCCTAACCAAAAATTTAGGCTTCTTTTTTGACCTAGCTATAACAGAAGTTTTCGCCATTTAAAAACGGCTTTAAGCCGTGAAATGAGCTTAACATAAAGAATAAGCCTATTCAAGCCTTATTTTCCTCTTTCTAGCTTATTAACCCTTTCTTCCAGTTCGGCGAGTTTGTGGTCATCTTCCTCATGATGCTTGAATAGTTTTCTTATTCTAGGCCAAATCAGTATGCCGATAATAACATCGAAAATTATGATGAGAAATATTTCGAATTCCCAGTGAGCAACATCTCGAACTAATGTCCAAAAAGTTTCCTGTTCCATACTTACTTCTTAAGCGGAAAGCCGAGGTGAGTTAGGAGCTTCAGGACTTCGTCTTTAGATTTGGCGGTGGTGACAATAGTGATGGCAAGGCCGAAGACGTCTTTCAATTCCTCATCGGCGGTTTCGGGGAAAATAGTGTGTTCTTTGATGCCCAAAGTGTAGTTCCCCATCTCATCGGCTGCATTGGGAGAAATGCCGCGGAAGTCTTTAGTACGCGGAAGCGCGATATGAATTAATTTCTCCAAAAAGTCGTTCATGCGCTTGCCTCTCAAGGTTACTTGGTAACCAACAACATCACCCTCGCGAGATTTAAAGTTAGCGATGGAAACTTTTGCTCCTCGCGGAGAAGCCTTCTGGCCGGTAATGCGGGCGAGCCTGTCTTCCACAATTTTAAATTTATTTTTGTCTTTAAACGAGCCGACGCCACTTGAAATAACGACTTTTATAATTCGCGGCGCTTGCATGGGATTTTTGTAGCCTTCGAGTTTTTTTGATTTTTCTTTAAGACTTTCCATGGATTTTTACATTAGAAACGTGGATAGGAAAACTCTTTTCCACTATAGAGCCTTTGCCGCCGGATTTCTTGGCGCGCTGATGAACTTTTTTGACATTGACTCCTTCGACTAGCACCCTATCGAGCTTGGGAAAGGCGCGCAAAATCTTGCCGGTCTTGCCTTTATCCTGACCTGCCAAAACTATTACATCGTCTCCTTTTTTAACTTTCATATTTGTAAATTAAACTACCTCGGGCGCGCGCGAAATGATAGTTTGGAAGCCTTTTTCGCCAATTTCTCGCGGCACAGGGCCGAAGATGCGTCCGGCTAGAGGCTCTTTTTTGGTCGTGTCTAAAATAACCACGGCATTTTCATCGAAGCGCACGTATGTGCCATCTTTGCGGCGATACGGCGCCTTTTGCCGAACTACCAAACCATAAAGGATGTCCTTTTTCTTAACCTGTTTTCTTGGTTCGGCCTTTTGCACCGACAACACTACAATCTCTCCAATCGAAGCGTACCTCTTTTTGGAACTTCCAAGCACTTTAAACACTCTGCCAAGCTTGGCACCTGAATTGTCTGCTATTTGAATTATGGAACGCGGTTGAATCATATTAATTTAAAATGTTTGTCCTTAGATATGGGACGGGTTGATTCAATCTGAACCTTATTACCGACTTTTGCCGTATTGCCGGCATCATGAACTTTGTATTTCTTGCGGCGAGTGACGTACTTCTCATATTTTGGATGTTTTTCATAGTGAGAAACAGCCACAACAATAGTGTCTTTCATTTTATTCGAAACAACGGTGCCTGCAAGAATTTTTTTACTCATCCTGTTAGAAGTTAATGTTTATAACACACCTAGTTATTAAAATCACGTTTTTCATATCTAGTGGACTTCTAACAGGACTCATATTATTGTCGAGCGACCACTTTAGTTTTTACGGGCAACTTAGTACCGGCCTTCCTGAGAGCTTCGCGGGCGATAGGCTCTGTAGTACCATCAACTTCAAATATTACCCGCCCCGCCAAAACCGGCGCCACATAACCCTGAAGCTCTCCTTTGCCCTTGCCAAGCTTGACTTCAGCCGGCTTTGCAGTATAAGGCATATCGGGGAAAACACGAATCCAAAGCCTGCCGGTTTTGCCTATCGAGCGAGAGAGTACTTTTCTCGCCGCCTCAAGCTGGTTGGAGCGAATGCGAGCTTGACCGAGCGCTTTGAGACCGAAAGAACCGAAAGCTACCGTTACTCCTCTAGTGGCGACGCCGACACGTTTCAGATTTCTCCTCGTTGTTTGCCACTTTCTATGCTTAACTTTTTTTGGATATAACATGATAATGTTATTAATCGATTATTTTTTATCAAATATGTCGCCTTTGTATATCCATACTTTCACTCCCACTGCTCCGAGCGGCAACCTTGCTCTGTTTGCCGCATAATCCACATCCGCACGCAGAGTCTGAAGAGGAACACGACCTTTTTTATAAACTTCTGTACGAGCCATACCGCCGCCTATCATTCCTGAATAAGATATTCTAATTCCTAAAACGTCCCGATTAGCCATGACTTTTTCAAGCATTTGTTTGACCACTCTGCGAACAGGCAATCTTTTCTCAAAACCTTCCACTATCATCTGAGATACGATGGCCGCGTTTGCTTCCGCGTTTTTTATTTCTTTAATATCGAGTCTCAAATCAACCTTTTCTCCAAGCAATTTATTTTTCAAAAGAAGTTCTTTTATTTCTCTTCTTAAAATTTCGGCTCCATCACCTTGCCTACCTAGAATCTGTCCCGGCCTTGAAGAGCTAAGTATCACGCGCAAAGTCTTCTGGCTTCGCTCAATTTCAATATCGGCGACGAAGAATCCCTTCAGTTTCTTCTCCAAATAATTCCTGATTAAAATATCACCGCGCAAAGCGTACTTATAAGTTCCCTTAGGAGAAAACCATCTGGATTTCCAATCTCTCAAGATGCCGAGTCGATGTGAATACGGGTGAACTACGTGTGTCATGTTATTTTTTGGGAGCTAGAACAATACTTATATGAGAAGTCCTTTTACGGATAGGGTTTGTCATGCCGTGAGAGCGCGGGCGGCGCCGATAAAGGATAGCTCCGGAGTCGACCTTGATTTCTTTCACGACCAAATTCCCTACCGGCATGGAAAGGGCTTTCGCGTTGGCCAAAGCGGAAGCCATCAATTTCAAAAGAGGTTGTGCCGAACGCTTAGGAATAAATTCGAGAGTATTTAGAGCGTCTTCCACTTTCTTCCCTCTGACGGAATTGGCAATTAAGCGTACTTTGCGCGGAGATTGTCTATAAGTATTAAGTTTTGCTTTTGCCTCATTCATATTATCTACTTTTTAACTTCCGTCGCCCCCTTGACTGCTTTAGCGGCGGAAATTTCTGCTTCTTTCTGTTTCTGTTCCATTTCCTTCTGCATCTTGCCTCCATGACGCACGAATTTACGCGTCAAAGAAAATTCACCAAGGCGGTGTCCAACCATATCCTCGGTGATAAATACTTCCTTGTGCTCCTTGCCGTTATGAACGCCAAAGGTAAAACCAACCATTTCGGGCGCAATCTGGCAGGCTCTAGACCAGGTCTTAATAACGCCAGTACTGCCGGGTTTCTTGCCCTCAATTTTTTTTAATATTCGAGGGTCGACATATGGACCTTTGGATGCACTTCTGGTCATTATTTCAGTTAAAATCCCGACTTGTCGGGATGTCGCAATATAGTATAACAGTAACCCTCCACTTGCAAGTGGAGGGTTACTTAAAACACTGAGGTATTACCTAGCTAAATGAAATCTGCTGGGGGCAGATTTCATACCAAAGTTTTAGTTGCGACCGCTCATTTCTCCACGCAACCTGTCGATAAATCGTGCTGCCGCTTCCTGACCGCCAAGGCCGAAGGAAAGGCCGAGGGCAAGGGATACCGCGATAACTACGCCGGTAAAGAGAGTCTGGCTGAATGGTGCAAGCACTCCAAGCTGGGACAGTGCGCCCAAGATACCGAAAATCCAGATAGCCCACCTGGCGATTGCACCGGCAAAGTGCGCTGAAGAGATATCGGCTGTTCTTGCCGCCGTAACTACCAGTCTGCCTACTACATCACCAACAACTCCGGCTACCAAGAGAACCAAAGCCGCTACGATAACGCGAGGGAGGTATCCTAGAACAACTTCCTGTAGGAAGAAATTAACCTGGGAAAGACCGAGCACATCGAGTGCCGCCATCAGAAACACTACGATTACAAACCACTTGACCAAAGCGCCGATAAAGGCTCCTGAATCAAGATTGATGCCTCCGCGGCGGACAAGAGACTCGAAACCAGCCTTGCGAAGAGCATGGTCAACTCTCAGAGACTTGAATACTTGCCAAATGGCGCGACCAAGCAGAGCGCCGATAAGCCAACCTACAACAAGGATGATTACGGCAATGACAAGATTAGGAACGAAATTGACTACTCCCACCCATAAGTTTTGGAAAGAAACAGTCAATACTTCTCCCCATGTATTTAATAACATAAGTACTTATTACTAACGTTTAACTTTTAATTTTACCGCTATAAAAGCGTATAACACCATTATACATCGAAAAATCAAGGAATCTTTGAGGGTGTGGACAACCTAAATACTCAATTTATTGAGAATTTTTTTATGGTCAGACTCCAGAATGTCTCTTATAAGTTTGTCGTAGATGCCTAAACGATACTGGAAGTCGACCGTTTCAAACACGGCGTAACGCAATTCTTTGCCAAGTTCAGCTTCTATGGAAATAATAACGGAAATCAGCTTTGAGTTTTTAATATGATCACCCACTATCAAGATATCTGCTCTGGTATCCGGGTTATGGAGAAATACTCCGGAGATTAATATGAGCTTCATCATCCCGGCCTTAGAAAGCCTTCTGATTATCTCCTGCTCGGTAATAGGCGCAGCATCTATCAAGAAGTTCTCGATGGCCGGCAAGTATAGATAAAATGGATTAAGGATAAAACCTCTTGCTCGGCGCTTAATCAGGCCGGCTTTAAGCAAGATGCGCAGTTCCACCCAAGCACGCCTCGCTCTTTCTTGAGCTCGATGAGCCACTTCGGAAGGACTGAAAACCACTTCTGGGTTAAATATGAAAAGGCGCATGATCTTTACCTTGGCCTCCCCTCCAAAGATATGGGAAACGGACTTGGACATGCGCTTATTCTACTTATTATCTACTTGAATGCCACCTTTCCGCCAGCCCCTTCAATAGATTTCTTCAAAGCTTCCGCCTCTTCTTTCTTCATATCCGTCTTGAGCATAGAAGGCGCGGCGTCTACCAAATCTTTGGCTTCCTTGAGTCCGAGACCAAGAATTTCTTTCACTACTTTGATAATGGCAATTTTGTTGGCGCCGCTGTCAGTAAGTTCAACAGATACAGTAGACTTCTCTTCTGTTACCTCGCCAGAGCCTTGGGCGGAGGCGGGCGCAGCGACGGCGGAAGCTGATACGCCAAACTTCTCTTCAAATGCCTTCACTAAGTCATTTAATTCCAAGACAGACATTTCTTCCACTTCTTTTATAATTTTTTCTAATTTTTCACTCATAATTTTAATGTTTTAATTTTGCAATTTCATTTAGTACGACGGCGAATCGCTGAATTGGCGAATTAAGAATACTGACGAATTTACCTCGGAGCACATCAAATCCGGGAATTTTGGCAATTTCCATCATTTCACCAGCCGACATAAATCTGCCTTCAAAAATTCCTCCGAGAATCTTTAAGTTCTCCGGAAATTTTTTCATGAAGTTATATATACCGCGCGCCGGAGCCACCAAGTCCTCTCCCCAAGCCATCGCTAATTCTCCTTCGAGATTAGGCTGTTCGCCCTTGAATTTCTCTTCTTCAAGTGCTCTCGCAACAAGAGTTTTTTTAGCAACGGTGTAAGAGATTTTCTCTCCCTTAAGAGTGCGGCGAAGTTCAGTAGTATTGCCTACCGTTAGTCCCTTGAAATTGACAAATACCAAAGACCTGGCATCATTGAACGCCCTTTTTAATTTCTCAACAATTTCTTCTTTTTTCGCACGAGATACAGCCATATTTCCATAAGGCCATTTGTCTCGGCAGGTCTTCTTCCACCGGCTGGCGGACGCCTGCTGTCTTTGACCTTATGAGCAATACATTACAGATATAAAATAGGAAGTCAAATTATTTCTTCCCTACCTTTCGGCGGGAAATGATAAATTTGTTTGAATATTTTTTGGCGCGGCGGGACTTTTGGCCTTTGCCAGTGGGCTTACCATATATAGAAATAGCCCGGCGGCGGCCGCGGCCTTGCCTGCCTTCGCCTCCTCCGTGAGGATGGTCAACCGGGTTCATAGCGGTGCCGCGCACCGTCGGGCGGATGCCGAGCCAACGAGAGCGTCCCGCTTTACCGAAGTTAATTAAACGGTTTTCATTATTAGAAACTTCACCGATAGAAGCCCAAGCATTTGCGGGCACCTTACGCACTTCTGTGGAAGGCATTTTTAAAAAAACATAGTTACCTTCATTGGCCACCACCTCGGCATAATTGCCACCGGAACGGGCGAGCTTGGCCCCATCCTTAGCTTTTAGTTCTACGTTATAGACGAAAGTGCCGATATTAATATTGCTGAGAGGCAACCTATTACCCGGAGTTTGCGGCGCTTTTTCAGAAATTATGTAAGTCTCGCCAACTTTCGCCGAGTTATGCAAGAGCACATATTTTTTTTCTCCGTCTAGATATACCGCAAGGCCGATGAATCCAGAGCGGTTTGGGTCATACTCAACAGTTTTAATAGTGAACGGCACATCGTATTTACCATAAGAAAAATCAACGTTGCGATAAAGGCGCTTGTGTCCGCCGCCCTTGTGCCGCGTGGTAATGCGGCCTTGTTTATTTCTGCCCACTCCGCGCTTGAATCCGGAAACCAAAGACTTTTCTGGCTTGCTTCCAGTCAAAACTTTTCGGAAATTAATTCCTGACATGCCTCGGCGCGATTTAGTTGTCGGTTTATAACTTTTCATTTAGATAATTTCAATTTTGTCCCCTTTTTTCAGATAAACATAGGCCTTTTTGTTTTCGCCAGCGTTAGTAACATTAATTTTTTTAGGAGTAACTTGATAAGCCTCTTTGATAGCAAGCGCGATAGCGTGTTTGTTGACAGATTTAGTAACATTGAAAGCATAGACGTCGTTTTTGTCAGCACCAATCATCGCTTTCTCGGTAATACAAGGGCCTAAAATAATCTTTTTGTTCAGTTCTACTTTTGCTTTAGCCATAATTGGGGATTTTCCATTACGAGATATTTATACCGCAGAAGCGAGAGCGGATTTAAGTTCCTAGCTTCAATAATTTCAATATTGCCAATGTTTCTGTAAGCGCGTTCCGTTTCTCTATTTTTCTCCGCAAGAGCCAAGACTGCGGCATTTCTCTTCTTAGATAAAATATTCGAAAATCCTTTGAGAGCTTTTACTCCTTCTTTGGTTTTGGCCGCACTCGGTTTAAGAGAATCTACAAAAATGATTTCTCCTTCTTTGAATTTACGAGAAAGAATCGCGTATAAAGCTTTCGTTTTCATTTTCTTCGAAACTTTGCGGAGAAAATTCTTTTCATTTCTTGGCCCGTGAGCCACGCCTCCGTGCCTCCAGATAGGCGAGCGCGTCGAACCATGCCTGGCGCGACCTGTCCCCTTTTGCTGCCAAGGTTTTCTGCCGCCGCCGCGCACTTCGCCCCGATTTTTTGTATGCGCGACAGGAATTCTGACCGAAGAGAGCATAGAGTCAACCACTTGTTTTACCAAATCGGCATTCCAACGCACGGCGAAAACATTTTCAGGCAAATTAATTGTCCTGACTTTTTCTCCTTTAATGTTATGAATTGTTACTTCCATTTATTTCGCTTTAATCTCTACTTTACTTCCCCTCCTTCCCGGGACAGCCCCTTGGATATAAATCTCGCCTGATTCCGGCGATATTTTAATCAATTTGAGATTTTTTACCGTCACGCGCTCGCCGCCCATCCGACCAGCCATGCGCATACCTTTGGCTACTCGCCCACCGGCGCGGCCGCCGCCGCCGATGGAGCCCGGCTCGCGTTCAGAATGTTTTTGCCCGTGTGACCTTGGGCCTCCTCTGAATCCGTGTCTTTTGACCACACCCTGAAAGCCTTTACCCTTGGATGTACCTGAGACAGTTACTATCGCTCCTTCCGACAGATTACTTACTTCCTCTTTATTTTCGGCTACGACTAAGGTTACAGGTTGTACTTCGCCTGTTTCAGCAAAAATTTGCGTCATGTTTATTTTTTTTGCTTTCATACCATCTTGACGTCGATGTTGACCCCGCTTGGCAGCGAGAGGTTAGTCAACGATTCGATAATTTTGGGCGTCGGATTAACGATGTCAATCAAGCGTTTGTGTATTCTCATCTCAAACTGCTCCCGGGCGTTTTTGTAGACGAACGGGGCGCGATTAACAGTGTATTTTTTGATTGCGGTCGGCAGAGGAATCGGACCTTGAATCTTGGCGTCGTAGCGCAAGGCGGTGTCGATAATTTGCTTGACCGAAAGGTCAAGAATCTTTGACTCGTAAGCCTGAACCCGAATACGCAACCGACCAACAGCTTCCTCTTTAGGAGCTTTTTCGCCTTTTCGGCGGACCGCCGTTGAGGCGGTTTGTTTTTTTAAGGGGACCGCCTTTGCCATTTTACTTAACGACCTTAGTCACAACACCGGCGCCAACAGTCTTGCCTCCTTCGCGGATGGCGAAGCGCTGTTCATTCTCAAGCGCGACTGGAGCGACCAATTTAACAGTAAAGGTTGCCGTGTCGCCGGGCATTACCATTTCTACACCTTCGGCGAGGGTGACTTCGCCGGTAACATCGGTAGTACGGATGTAGAATTGAGGCTTGTAACCAGTAAAGAATGGGGTGTGTCGTCCGCCTTCTTCTTTCTTTAAGATGTAAACCTCGGCGGTAAACTCGGTATGCGGAGTCACGCTTCCTGGTTTAGCAAGAACCTGTCCGCGATGCAAGTCTTCTTTCTTCACGCCTCGAAGAAGCACTCCGGCGTTGTCTCCGGCAATGCCTTCTTGAAGACTTTTGTTAAACATCTCGATGCCTGTAACAGTGGTCTTCGCAGTATCTTTGATACCGATAATTTCAACTTCCTCACCCACTTTTACCTTGCCTCTCTCAATACGTCCAGTTACTACCGTGCCCCGGCCTTCAATGGAGAAAATGTCCTCGATAGGCATAAGAAACGGTTTATCGGTTTCGCGAATCGGAATTGGAAAGTAAGTGTCGAGAGCATCAGTAAGAGCAAGTATCTGCTTAGACCATTCATCGTCTACGCCGGAAGCTTCGAGAGCCTTAAGGGCCGAACCCTTGATAACCGGAGCGTTTTTGCCGTCATATTCGTACTTGTTTAAGAGGTCTCGAACTTCTTCTTCAACCAAAGCAATGAGTTCCTTGTCAGAAACCTGATCACACTTGTTGAGAAATACCACGATTTTCGGCACACCGACTTGCTTGGCAAGAAGAATGTGCTCGCGAGTCTGAGGCATCACGCCGTCAGTGGCCGCCACCACCAAAATAGCGCCGTCCATTTGAGCGGCCCCGGTAATCATGTTTTTGATGTAATCTGCGTGACCGGGAGCGTCGACGTGAGCGTAGTGTCTTACGTCAGTTTCGTACTCGGAGTGTGAGAGGGCGATAGTAATGCCACGGGCTTTCTCTTCGGGAGAATTGTCGATTTGGTCGACATTCTTCACGGTCGCTTTCTTGCCTGCGCGATGAAGCACGTTAAGAATTGCGGCCGTAAGGGTGGTCTTGCCGTGGTCAACGTGACCGATGGTGCCTACATTAATGTGCGGCTTGGACCTGTCAAATTCTGCTGCCATAGTTTTGATAAATTAAATAGTTAAAATTAATACGCATACTAATCCTGTTAGAAGCCGCGGTCACGGTTTCAACGAAAGACTATCAGTAGTTATTGATTAGCTCACTGACCGCGACCTGCTTCTAACAGGATAAACCGCATAATCCTCGATATTGAGAGAATCTCAAAGAGCATCGCACGGTAAAACGCGTAAGCGCTATGGTACACAAAGGACCGGTAAGAGTCAATAGTTTATCCCTTTCTCAATAATACTTCGAGTGGTATAAAGAGAGAGGAGGTAACAGTATGGACTGGGCAATGGATTACGCTTTAGAACTCGAGCACAGAAGATTGGACGCCGAATTTACACCAGAAAAAACACCGAAAGAAGCCAGCAGGACTGTTGTAGCCTTTCCAGTGAACCGTCAGAGTTCGGCTCAATTCACGAGACAGAGAAGAGCCGACGAACGCCATCGGACCCGTCGACAACTCATCCATATGTAACAACAAGCCCCGATGCGCGCACGCGCATCGGGGCTAAGCTGCCAAAAGGAACATTACTTATTTGCCCAACGTTGTTTCTTGGCGAGGCTTTTCAGTCTGTATTGCCGTTGGCACAATACAGAGCAGTACACATTTTTGTATACTACTTCGCCTCGTGTTTCATACACGACGAGTACTTCGTCGCCTAGGAACTTTTTCTCCCAGCAATTATTACATTTTACCCACGCGCCATCCGTGTGGGCTCGGCGAGTTTTGTGCGCCCATGCGATTAAATCGCTGGTCACATGTTCCAAAACCGCACGGTCATTTTCTAGATCGAAAAAAATCGGTTCCATATCATATCTCCACTCACACTTCTGTAATCCGCTGTTACTTTCGTTTAAGTCGGTGTCGAGTGTGGAATAAAACCAGTGCGGTAACCCGCCTTCATCCTATCAATCTATCACTTATGTGACGGACTGAATAAGAAGGGGAATCACGAACCGCGTGATTCCCCGAAAACCTTTAAGTTCCGAAGCGTCGGAACTTGCGGATGTCCCGCAGGACATCCGCCATGGGACGAGAGTGGGTGTCACCCTCGGCGTCAGTCAGATTGAGCGGCACATCAGCATGATGCGCCACCGTCTCCACCGCCACTAACAGCTCGAGCCGAAGCTCGTGTGTTAGGGTCATAATCTCATCATAATTCATATATCCTCCTTACTCTTGCCTGCCCTTCGGTCAGGACTTACAGAGTTTTCAAACCAGTGCGGTAACCCGCTTTCTATGAATTCCTATCAACCCACTAAACTTTCAGTGGGCTGAATAAGAAGGGAAATCACGAACCGCGTGATTTCCCAATAAACCAAGAAAGGTTTTTTACGTGAAGACCTTTCAAAACTCCAAAAGAACTAATCGATGCGACCAGAACGTTTGGCTCTCGATTCGTCGGAAACCCTTTCCAGTCTCCGATGTTCTTTTTCCATCTCTTCCTGAATGGCTTAAAATAAGGCTCATTTGCCACCTGTTCTTGCTCCCGCCCGCCATCGCTACGCTCAGGCGTTAGCGGGCGGGTCGATGATAACTATTTTCCACCAGTACGCGCCTCAATAATTCCCTGCGCCACATTAGTTGGCACAACAGCATAATGGTCGAATTCCATAGTCGATGAGCCGCGGCCTTCGGTCATTGAGCGGAGAGATGTAACATAACCGAACATTTCTGAGAGAGGCACTTTGGCGCGCACCACTTTGAGTTCGCCACGGTCTTCCATCGCCTCGATTTGCCCGCGCTTGCCGGAGAGGTTGCCGGTAATGTCACCCATAAACTTCTCCGGCATTACCACTTCTATTTTCATAATTGGCTCGAGAAGCACTGGGCGTGCCTTTTTAGCCGCTTCTTGAAAGGCTTGTGAGGCTGCAATTTTGTAGGCAATTTCAGAAGAGTCAACGTCGTGGTAAGAACCATAATTTAATTCGCACGAAATATCCGTCATTTTATAACCTGCAAGTATTCCTCTATCCATCGCTTCACGCACACCCTTCTCTACCGCCGGGATAAATTCCTGGGGAATGACACCGCCTTTGATAGCGTTGATAAATTCAAATCCAGGTTCTCGATGAGCATTCTTCGGCACTTTTTCTTCCGGGTCATATTGAGGCAGAGGCTTAATCTTAATTTTAACGTGTCCATACTGGCCTTTGCCTCCGGTTTGCTTGATGTATTTATTTTCCACTTCTGCTTCACCCCGGATAGTCTCTTTGTAAGCCACTTGCGGCTTACCAACATTAGCTTCCACCCCGAACTCGCGCTTCATGCGGTCGACGATAATTTCCAAGTGCAATTCGCCCATGCCCATAATGACCGTCTCGCCAGTCTCTTGGTCTGATTTAATTTTGAAAGTCGGGTCTTCGTCCGAAAGGCGCTTAAGTGCCATGCCCATTTTCTCTTGGTCGGCTTTGGTTTTCGGTTCAATGCGCAAAGATATAACCGGCTCTGGAAATTTTATCTGGTCTAAGACAATCGGATTATTTTCGTCAGAAAATGTATGGGAAGTCTTCGCATCCTTAAGACCGACGGCGGCCGCGATTTCTCCGGCAAAAACTTTTTTCACTTCTTCGCGCTTGTCGGCTTGAAGGCGCACGATGCGGCCAAGGCGTTCTTTGGAGCCGGTGGTTGAATTATAGATATAACTACCGCTCTCGATTGTGCCAGAGTAGACTCTAAAAAATGTCAGTTGTCCCACAAACGGGTCCGCTTGGAGTTTGAAAGCAAGCGCCGCGAAGGGTTCCGTATCTGAAGCCTTGCGCTCTACCTCTTCTCCGGTGCGAGGGTCAATGCCTTTGACCGGTGGAATATCTAATGGAGACGGTAAATAATCTACCACCGCGTCGAGTACTAGTTGCACTCCTTTATTCTTCAAAGCAGAACCTGTGAGCACTGGGAAAATCTTGTTTTCAATAACGGCTTTTCTTAAAGTTTTTTTAAGCTCGTCGAGAGAAATTTCTTTGCCTTCAAGATACAAGCTCATCAAATCTTCGTCATTTTCTACAATCCTTTCAATAAGTTCTCTTCGATACTTCTCGGAATCCGCTTTCAGATTTTCTGGAATTTCTTTCTCCACAACTTTATTGCCCATATCCCCTTCGAAATAGTAAGCCTTCAGTTTCAAAAGGTCGATGATGCCTTCATGATTGCCTTCTTCTCCAATCGGAATCTGCATGCGAACAGCTTTTTTAGAAAGACGATTCAAGATAGATTGATATGAACGTTCAAAAGATGCGCCCGTTCTATCTAATTTATTTACAAAACAAACTCGCGGCACATGAGCCTCTTCGGCGTAGCGCCAGTTAGTCTCGGACTGCGGTTCTACTCCGGCCACGCCGTCGAAGACGACGACCGCGCCGTCTAAAACTCTGAGAGACCTTTTAACTTCCACGGTGAAATCGATATGCCCCGGAGTATCGATGATATTGAAGCGAGTATTTTTCCAAAAACAGGTAACCGCGGCGGCGGTGATAGTGATGCCACGCTCGCGCTCTTGCTCCATCCAGTCTGTCGTAGTTTCTCCTTCATGCACTTCCCCGATTTTGTGTTGCGAACCGGTATAAAAAAGCACGCGCTCGCTCGTAGTCGTTTTCCCCGCGTCAATATGCGCGATAATGCCAAAATTTCTGACTCTTTCTAGAGGATAATCTCTGTTCATAAATTACCAAGCGAAATGCGCGAAGGCTTTGTTGGCTTCAGCCATCTTGTGAGTATTTTCACGTTTCTTGATTGCATCTCCTTCGTTGTTTGAAGCAGAGATAATCTCTTCTGCTAACTTTTCTGCCATAGCCTTGCCTTTCTTCGAGCGAGCGGCATCAATAATCCACTTCATAGACAAATATTGGCGGCGTTCCGGACGGACTTCGCGAGGAATTTGGTAGTTAGCGCCTCCAACACGTCTGGAACGCACCTCCATTGTCGGTCCGGTATTTTTCAGCGCGGTTTCAAACACTTCCAAAGGATTTCGATTCTTCGTTTTCTCTTTAATTATGTCGAAAGATTTGTAGACAATGGTGCGGGCGGTGTTCTTCTTGCCTTCTTGCATACAGTAATTGATAAATTTCGCCACTTTTTCCGAGTCGTAGGTAAAATCTGGAACTATTTTCGGCTTTGTTTTAAGTTTGCGCCGCATATTTATTTACTCTTCGGTCTTTTAGCGCCGTATTGGCTGCGAGCTTGCCGCCTCGTCTCTACGCCGGTCGCGTCAAGCACGCCGCGAACGATTTGGTATCGGAGGTTAACATCTTTCACGCGGCCGCCTCGCACAAGCACCACCGAGTGTTCTTGCAAATTGTGCCCAATGCCGGGAATATAGGCGGTAATTTCCATGCCATTGGTAAGACGAACTCTGGCAATTTTGCGAATAGCGGAGTTGGGCTTGCGGGGAGTTTTAGTCGTTACTTTGGTCGCCACGCCGCGCTTAAACGGAGACATATAAAATACTGGCCGATTCTTTTTGGTATTAAAACCGCGCGTCAAAGCCACAGACTTATTCTTGCGAGCCGTTTTATACCTCTTCTTTTTAACTAACTGATTAATGGTTGACATCGAGAGGATACATTACTAGAAAAATCTCTAAAAAGCAACACCAGTAATAAGCCTGAATATCCAGATAATTAAAGGAGAAATCGACTGCCAGAGAAAGAGAATGAAGAAAATAATGAGCATTAGCCCGTACCGTTCAAAGAAATCTCTAATTTGAGGAATTTTATTTGGGAAAATGGCAAAGATGAGCTTGGAACCGTCGAGAGGCGGTATCGGCACAAGGTTGAAAACGGCAAGGACGATATTGATGAGCACGATGATTGCCAAAATTTGAGTAAAGGCGGAGTTAAGATTGCCGGCCGTGCGTAAAATGATACCGAAGATTATCGCCACGGAGATGTTGGCAATTGGGCCGGCAGCCGCCACCATTGCTTCAGACCAGCGCCCCGGTTTCAAGTTATAGGGATTATAAGGAACCGGCTTTGCCCAGCCAAAAAGAAAACCGCCAAATAAGTAAGCAAGCGTGGGCACGAGTATCGAGCCGATAGGGTCGAGGTGTTTGAGAGGGTTGAGAGTGAGGCGGCCTTGGTAGCGGGCGGTGTTATCGCCGAGCATCGCCGCCGCATAGCCGTGAGAAACTTCGTGTATCACGACAGACATGATGAGCACGGCGATTTGAAATACAAAATCCATAGTGCTAGTATATCGCAACTACCTGTCCCGTTAGAAATGCAACGGGGCATAAGGTTATGACCAAATTATCAAAAAGTACTAATTTCTAATGGGATGGCGAAAATTTGCCCGGTATTAAAGAAGGGTTCCATAATTGGAGGTGGCTACTCCAATAGAACCCGCGCGACCAAATTTAACCCTACCGGGATGGTTAGGAAGTACCCCAATCTCCAGAAAAAACGCATTTACATACCGGAACTGAAAAAGACCATTACTCTCACTCTCTCCACTCGCGCCATCAAAACTATCAACAAACGCGGCGCCCACTCTGTCCTCAAAAAAGCCGGGGTTATTTAATTTCTAGGATTTTTCCATCCGTTTGGAATTTAATAGTACCCATATCGATTGTGCTGACGATTTGCGCGCCAACACTTTTTAAAATATCTAAAACTTCTTTATGAGGATGGCCGTAGGAATTATTTTTACCGGCAGAAATAACAGCGTATTGAGGACTGACCGCTGCGGCGAAGGCCGCGGCGGTCGAAGTGCGAGAACCATGGTGTCCCGCTTTTAATACATCTGCATCTAGTGCTTTCCTATCAAGATTCATCAAAACGTCTTCGATTGCCATAGGCGAATCGGCTGTAAGTAGAAAAGAAATACTTCCATAAGTTAATTTAGAGACAACGGATGCTCTGTTGGTCTCCCAATTGGAAACATCTTGGTTCGGAAAAAGTATTTGGAGCTTTGCTTCATCGCCAAAGTTGATTACTATACCTCTTCGCGCAAGAAGTGTGGGGATATTTTTCTCTTCCACCCTCTTTTCCAACTCGTCATCGACGGTATTGTCGGATTCTACGCCCGGTTCCATAAAAAGCCCGACCTTGTAACGCGAAACGACTTCCGGCAAACCGCCGATATGGTCGGCATCGGGATGTGTTGCAATCACCACATCAATCCTTTTATCGCCAAAGGGCAGGACTTTGTCTATTTCCGCAAGCACTTTGCGATTCCTGCCACCATCTACGAGCGCCCGGCCATGTTGGGGAGAATCGATTAGGATAGAATCGCCTTGTCCGATATCTAAGAAGTAAACGCTTAACAGATTTCCAGATTGCCGAGCATAAACGGCAACCCAGACGAAAATATTTGAAAGAAAAAGCAATCCTACAACCACTTCTTTAGAGTATTTTTTAACCCAGCCCATTCATATAGTATAATGTGCTTATTATGAAATTATTTGAAGAAAAGAAATTTAATATCCCGAAATTGGAAGGCATAAGCGAAAAGACTATTAAGGAACACCTTCAGCTCTACGCCGGTTACGTCAAGAATGTCAACGAATTGCTTCAGGAAAAAAACTATAATCGCCGGTTTCCATTTGAATTCGATGGAATGAGAAATCACGAGATTTATTTCTCGCATTTAGAAGGTGGTCCGACTCCGCTCCTCACAGAGAGCCCTCTCTCTAAAGTTGATTGGGAGCAATTTAAAACTATGGCGCTTACGCGCGGAGTGGGTTGGGCGACTCTGTATTACGACCAGACATCAAAACAACTTATCAGTGCGTGGGTGGATGAACATCACTTGGGAGTTTTAACCGGTCTCTCGCCTATCTTAGTTCTCGATATGTGGGAACACGCCTACTTTACAGACTATACTCCGGCAGAAAAGAAAAAATATATCGAAGCTTTTTTCGCAAACCTAAATTGGCAAACGTGCGAAGATAATTTCTTAGAAGCTAGCGGTGGCAAATGATAGGTTGCCTAGAAAATCCGCGACAAAAAGTATCCAAGATAAGATGAGGTGCGCCAAATAAGTCAGAGGAAGCGCCGGTATAGCGGAAACATAAGCGATAAGAGCGGCGAAAAAGCCCGCAAACATCACATACGGGATAAAGAAGAGCACTAATATATTTGCCGGCAAAGAAACGATAGAAACTTCTCTCGTAAGATAGATTAAGAAAGGCAAGACGGTTATCTGCGTCCCGATAGTTGTCGCGATAATTTCTCTTGTTTTAAATTTTTCCGTAATCCATTGCAGATGCTGCATCACTTTAGGCACGACGTAAATCAAACCGCAGGTAGCAAGAAAAGATAATTGAAATGAGGCGTCAAAAACAAGAATTTTAGGATTATGCATAACCATCAGGAACCCTGCGGCTAAAAGCGCTCTCGGAGCAGAGTACGGCCTGCGGAAATTCTTTGCTGCAACCACAATGAGCACCATAATGGCCGCGCGTACCACTGTCGCTTCGGCTCCAGTCATGACAACAAACAAGAGCACTCCTACTATCGCTGCAACCGGTCCAAAAATCTTTTTCAAAAAGTCGGCAATGATGGTGATGTTGTAACCGGAAAGCACGACAATGTGGATGATGCCGGCGCGACGGAATTCTTCCAAGACATTTTTCGGTAAAGCCGATTTGCCTGCCAATATAAGTCCGGCAAGAAGTGACGATTCCGGTTCGGTAAAAATATTTCTCATTTTGTTTACGATGCTTTGCTTTAGAGATAAAAGCTTGCTCTTGATAATATTTCCGTGTCCGCTTGAAATAATTTCCACTTCGGTAAAGTTCATCACGAAATAAATATCATCTTTGGATAAATAAGTCCCGTAGTTGAAATCTTCTATAATGCCGGGCTTCGCTAGTTTGCCGGATATTTCTACTTGGTCTCCATATTGCACAGCACTATATAAACCAGTATTTACTAAAATCTTTTCGCCATTGTCAGATAAGAAAACGAATCTTGTCGTATTTTCTCTCTGTTCCGGCTCATTTATCACCACTCCTGTTGTGCTTGGCATAATTTCTGTGTGAAAATCTTTAATGTCATAGCGTAAAATTCCGAGACCGAAAGAGATTAATGCGATGGACAAGAATAGTGATACTTTATCCACTGCCAAAATCGCTGTACCAACTAAAATTATAAATATACTTATAAGCGGCGGTAAGAAAAAGAAGGAAGAAACAAATACCGCAAATATAAAACTCCAAATAAAAACAAAAATACTATTTGTGCCGATATTCTGACTTCGGTCCATTGTATAAGTTTGGATTCAATCCATCCGCGAAGCTGGTAGCAATCTTATCTGCACGGTCATTTAGAATGTGCCCGGAATGCCCCGCGACATATTTCCATTTTATTTGTTTGCCTTCCGTTACATTTAAAAGTTCTTGCCACAAATCTTGATTCAAAACCGATTTCTTGCCGGCCGTTTTCCAGCCCTTAAGTTGCCATCTTTTTATCCATTCGGTTATTCCTTTCATTACATATTCGGAATCAGTACACAGTAGATAGTTGTTAGCAGATAGTTGTGATGCAAACTCTAATGCTTTAATTGCACCCATAAGTTCCATACGATTATTTGTAGTGCGGTCTTCTCGTCCACCAATTTCAGTTACAGTATCGTTATTCAATATAATGGCGGCGTAGCCACCCGGGCCCGGATTACCGCGAGAGGCACCATCTGTATAAACAGTAATCATGCCGGAATTATATCAACAATTCTTAGGCGGAGTTCGGGACGGTTGCGGAAATAGGACTTCTCGAGATTGGCGCGGAGAGTGACGGAAGTTTGAAAGTTTATAAGTTTATAAGTTTCGGGAGAAGAGAAGAAAGAAATGGCTTTAACGTCTTGTTTTCCGTCTGTTAATACCAATTCCATGTGATTATTTTCTTTGCCGAATTGGCGGACTGATTTAATTTCTCCTTTAATATCAAAAATTGGTTTGGGATTGCCCAAGCCGAAAGGCGCAAATCCAGAGATGGCATTCCAAAGATTCTCTCCGATGTCGGAAATGTTAATCGACAATAACTTAGCTGTTGGACAGCTAAGTGGCTGTCCAACAGCTACTTTTTTCAATGCCTCAGAAAGCCTTTCTTCAAGCGTTGTGAGATTCTCGAGCGTTACAGAAAACCCGCCGGCGCCCGGATGCCCGCCAAATTCTATAAACAATTTGCCTATAGCACTCATGAGCAAAAATAAATTGTAGCCATTGTAAGAACGGCATGAACCTTTGATAACACCATCGCCATCGCGACCCCATATAAACGCGGGGCGTTTATATGCATCTACAACACTGTTCGCCACTAATCCCACCACCGCCGGGCGCCACTCGGGCGAGCCGATGACAATCACATCATTAATTTTTTCGCGCTTTTCGAGATTTGCTTTCGCTTCTTTGACCATCGCTGCCACTACTCCTTTTCTTTCGTTATTAATTTTCTCCAAGTGAAGCGCCAGGCCTTCGGCTTCTTCCGGTTTGTCTGTACGCAAAAGTTCGAAAGCATTTTTCGGTACGCCCATTCTTGAAGCGGCATTGATGCGCGGAGTAATCATAAACGTCACATCGTCTTCCGAAATATTTTTCCTGTCCAAATTAAGTTTGCGCGAGAGCGCGGCAAGCCCCGGGCGGGGAGATTTCTTCAAAACTTCCAGGCCAAACTTTGCAAGAATTCTATTTTCATCTACAAGCGGTACCATATCGGAGAGCGTAGCAAGTCCAACCATATCCAAAGACCATTTTTCCATCCCCGGTTTAACACCGAAAGGTTCTTTGTCATATATTGCCTGTACCAGTTTAAATACCACAGCAGACCCGCATATGCCACTGAAAGGATAATTTGAATCAGTGCGGTTAGGATTCACTACAGCATAAGCAGGAGGTAATTCCGGTCTTTGCTGATGATGGTCAGTAATGATGACATCAATGCTCTTGTTTTGCGCCACTTTCACTTCTTCTATATCGGCCATACCACAGTCTATGGTAATAATTAACTTGGCCCCCCTCTTCTCTATTTCATCTATAGCATCGCGATTTAAACCGAAACCTTCAAGATGCCTGTGGGGAATGTAAAAAGACACGTTTTCATACTTTATGCGCCTAAAGAAGTCGGAAAGTACAACGGCACCGGGTATTCCGTCGCAATCATAATCGGAAAAAACGACGATGTGCTCGTTGTCCTTTACGGCTCGAGCGACACGGTCGCGGGCTTTCTCTATATCCGGGAGCAGAAGCGGACTGTGAAGCTTGTTATAGTCAGGATTCAAGAAATCAGCTCGGCCTTCAGGTAAAATGCCGCGTTCTTCAAACAGAATATCGAGTAGTTCCGGAAAGTGCATTGGGATATTTTAACACATTGCTCGGCGTACTTGACATTTACTTATTTAGATAATATGATAATAATGTCGATGTTAAACAAACTCATCACACTAAAATTGGCTCTAATCGTAGCAGGCTTGGTCCTCGGGTCTTTTGTATTTAGTTATGAAGCTTTCGCGCAATCGGTTGACATAAGCGCGGCCGACACGGATATCCAGCGCAACAGCGGCACCACTCTTTTTTGGTCTTCTACCGACGCTACCGACTGTGTCGCGAGCGGAGGGGCGGGCAGCTGGGCTGGTCCCAGACTCACTTCCGGTTCGATGGGCACCGGCAGTTTAGCCAACACAACCATTTTCACAATTGCCTGCTCCAATAACTTCGGTTCTGCGTCTGACTCGGTAACAATTAACGTCAGCGGAGAATATACACAGGAACCGACTGTAAATATCTCTGCGGATAATACCAATCTTGCTTACAACGCCGCCACCAATATCCGCTGGTCTTCCAATAATGCGACAAGTTGCAATGCTTCTGGCGGGACAAACGGTTGGGCTGGCTCCAAGGCATTGTCCGGCTTCATAGGCACCGGCAGTTTGGCTAATACTGTCACTTACACCATCACTTGTTCCAATGACATCGGGTCAAAAAGCGATTCGGTAACAATCAATATAGGAGGTTCGATGAGCATCAGTAATCCGGTCACCGTGGACATTTGGGCTGACGATACTAGTCTTGGCTATAACTTAAGCACTATCGTCCGCTGGACTTCCACTAACGCCGCAAACTGCCGCTCGTCGGACGGCACAAACAACTGGTCTAGCGCCAGCAGAAACACTTCGGGTTTATTCTACACCGGCAACTTAACGGACAGAACCACCTATACCATCACTTGTTACAACAGCAATAATTCCAGCTTCCGTTCGGATTCGGTGGCAATTAACGTTTCTAGACAACCGGCAGTGGCGCAGTCAAATATCACCGCCAGCACTTCATTGCCGCCAATCAGTCAAACTGCTGCCCTGCCGATTCCGAACAAAAAATTATCAAGCAATAAGGAAACTTCGGCTAATGCCGCTACTGCCGCCATCGACTTAGGTATATTTACAAACAGCATTATCGGTTGGTTGATTACTATCGTTTTGATATTATTGATTATCATCTTGATAAGAAATATTATTGAGAGAAGAGAGAAAACCAATATTAGTGCTGTTAAATAGCCATGTCCGAAACAGATTGCATATTCTGTAAAATTGTAAAAGGAAAAATCCCGTCTCATAAAATTTACGAGGATGAAAATTTCTTGGCTTTTTTAGATATTAATCCGCAATCACCGGGTCACACGCAAGTTATACCAAAAAAACACTTCCGATGGGTCTGGAACCTGCCCGGGGGGCAGGTTCCAGGAAATATTGGCGATTACTTTAAGGTTGTCCAGAAAATTGCCTTAGCGCAACAAAAAGCATTTAACACTGACTTTATTCTATCCAAAATCATCGGCGACGAAGTGGAACACGCCCACATCTGGGTTTATCCCGGCGAATTGCCTTCGCAAAGCTTCGGCGAATCAAGTAAAACAGATTTGGAAGGAAACGCAGAGAAAATCCGAAAAGCTATTTAAGAGCTTCGATACCGGGCAGAGTGCCCGTGGCGAGGAATTGGAGCATAGCGCCGCCGGCGGTCGAGACAAAAGAGAATTTATCATAGATATCAAGTTCCCGGATAGTGGCGAGGGTATCTCCACCTCCAATGATTACTTGCTTGCTACAAGTGCTAAGAATTTTGGCCAATGTGAGAGTACCTTTTTTAAACCCTTTTTCATAATTGCCCAATGGGCCATTCCATAATATGAAGCTAGAATTTTTAATTTGTTCCTCGAGCTGGCGGATTACATTTTCATCAGCATCCAAAGCTAGAAGATCGCCGAGTGGCAAAATGATCTTCGGATTTTTGTTTATTATGTCTTTTGCTAGAGTACCCCCAACGAAAATTGTATCTGCTATACTTAACAATTTTTCAATCAAAGGTAGTTTAGTTTCTGGTTTCGCTCCACCAATAATCAAGAGAAATGGTCTTGGAGGATTAAAAGCTTGAGAGAGTGCTTCAATTTCTTTCTCAAACTGCAATCCGATAAAACTTGGGAGGAGTTTCGGTATGCCGACTATAGAAGTGTACTCTCGATGAGACTCGGAAAAAGCTTCGTTGACATAAATGTCCGCCTGGCCTGCCAATTCTTTGGCAAATTCAGGAGAATTAGCTTCTTCTCCGGGATGATCCCGGAGATTAGGGAGAAGAGTCATGCCTGCCGGCACAAATTTTTGCAATGATTCGATAGAGCCGTGAGTGACGTGAGTCGCGATAGTTACTCGAGCTTCTTTGTCTCTAAGATACTCGAGAGTCGACATAGATTTCTTTATGCGGAAGTTATCGACCACTTCCCCGTTTTCTATAGGGACATTCCAGTCGACACGCACCAATACGCGTTTGCCTTTTAAATCAAGAATTTCAATAATTGATTTCATTAGAGCATCGATTCGGCTATAGTTTTAAACTTTTTAGCATCCAGAGAAGCGTGCCCGACAAGAAATCCTCTGATGTTTGTATCTCGCATGAGAGCCTCCGCATTGGCCGGCTCGACCGAGCCGCCGTAAAGAACCGAAATTTGATTGGCAATCTTTCTGCCCAAAATATCTGACAAAACTTTTTTTATAAAAATTACCGTTTGGGACAACTCATCTGGAGATATCGCGCCCTTGGCGCTTTTCCCTATCGCCCATACCGGTTCGTAGGCTACTATTATTTTAGAATTTTTAACGCCAGCTAAGGCCAATCTCAGTTGGCTCCGCAAAAATTCGAAATGCTCACCGTCGCGGTCTGAAAAGAGTTCCCCAATACACAAAAGAGGAATAATGCCGGCGCGCAAAGCAATTTTGACTTTGCGATTAATGATTTCCTCTGTCTCTCCCTTGGCTCTACGGTCGCTGTGGCCCACGATGACAAATTTAGTGCCGAAACTTTTCAAAATATCCGTCATTTCCATATCTTGAGAAGCAAGAGCAAAACCTGACCGTGCTACAGATTCAAAGTAAACGAGCGGCGGCGCGATGGAAAAATTAAACTTTTTATATAAGCGGCTTTGCCGAGCCAGTTGATTTAAAAGACTCTTCGCTTCAAAAAGAGAGTTTGGGTAACTCTTCCAGTTTGCCACCAATATTGGTCGTGCCATATATTAGAATTCTTGGAACGCCGGGTTGAAGTTTATAAAGACCGTGGAAGTCGCGCAGTTTGCGGTTAAACCGTCGGCGTCAGTTACTCTCACTAAAGCATTTTTTTGTCCCACAGTGCTGTAGCTTCTGGTGTAAGGATTACTGGTGGGAGCCGGATTGGTAGGAATATTGGTGCCGCTCCAGGAATAGGTAAATGGCGCGGTGCCGCCAGAAGAGACATTCGCAGTCCACGTTACCGGACGGTTAATAAGCGCTGTGCCGGAAGACGGCGTGCAAGTAACTGTCATGGGATTGCCAGAAACGACAAGATTGAAAGCGGTGCGCCTGTCCAAAGGCGAGCCGGTAACAGTTATCGGATAAGTACCCGTGCGTGTATTCCAATCAACAGCAAAGGTTATGGTCGAACTGCAAGTCGGCAAGCAAGCCACGTTTGAAATGGTATACGTGGTGCCGCTGGGCACACCGGAGAGAGACAAGTCGACTTGCTGCGTATCGCCCGAAACTAATGTTTTGGTAATGATGTTTTGAGTGTGGGCATAGCCACTTACCTTGGCCACATTTGAAGTGCCGGAATTAGAGAGGTTGTAATTGATGGGTGTGGCGCAACTGGAAGCAGTTGCGGATTGCCTATTAGAGTAACCGCTGGTGCCTGCCGGATTAGATGCTTGAATAACATACGTATAAAGTGTGCCCGGAGAGAGGTTGGAATGAGTGTAAGAGAGGGTGGTTCCCGAGAGGGTGGTTGAGTTAAGCTTGGTATACCTGGTTCTAGTGAGGAAAATTGATCTACTTTCCCGAACCAGATACACGTCATAACCGGTTGGTTGAGAGCCACTTTGGGACGGGGTCCAGGTAAGAGTAATTTTAGACGAAGATACGTCACAGCCTGCGGTCGGCGGATTCTGTGTCGGAGGCAAAGGAGGTCCGAGAACATTTAAGATGAGCGAATTATCCGGTTGTTTGGAAACTCCAGAAGCAGTTCCTGTTATAGTTATGGAGTAACTGCCGACAGACACGCTTCTCGGCACAGTCATAGTGGCATTTGCTTTTCCATTGGCCGAGATATTTAAAGGATTTGGTGAAAATGTCGTTCCAAGAACGGAACTTGCGGTAAATGCCACGGTGGCTCCGCTGGTGGATTGGAGGTAAACGGCGCCTATGGCGTCATTTTGGTTTTGGTAGATGTCTAAGGTTTGCAGATAGAAGTTGTAAGCCAAAACATCACCGACGGAAAAGCCGTCTCGGCCGTTGATATCGCAGGTTTTGCCGCTAATAGGGCAGGTACGACTTGAAGACCAAAGTTGGAGCTGGTCCTGATCAATTTTATTCAAAACTCCGTCGTTATTGTAATCATAGTCAACCCGATAACGCGGTGTGCCGGATGGGATAGTCCAAGCGGCTTGATTGAAAGAAAAATCAACGGGTTTGGTCACATTAAGAGTCACCGTAACTGTGGCGGTATCCGTGTATAGCGGATTATAGCTGGTATTTGCGCTATATCCATAGTAGCCAGTAACGCGAGCCGTGTATGTTCCCGGGCTACTGTAAGAACACAGGTTGGCAAAGGGACTGGAGTCAACAAGAGAACTGTAGTAAAAATAATTATTCCCGTTGCCGCAATCTAAAGTCATGCTTTTTATATAATACGAGTTAATATACCCGCTGTTAAAATAAACTTGCATATCAACTCCATCTAGCGGGGCATTGCCGCTTAAGTTTTTGGTCCATGTTTTAGAATCAGTAGCGACTTTTAAAACAATTTGATTTGGTAGAGGAGTTTGACTAGATCCAGATACGGTAACCGTGGTATTTGTAAATGAGTAGAGGTTTGTTGAGGTGGCGCGGTCCGGGCAAGATAATTGATAACTTGTTGTTTCAGTTAATGCTCCTGTGGAAACACTTCCGCTGCCAGTCGAGGAGACCGTGCGAACAAGGTCGCCGGCGGTAAAAGACGTGTATCCTTTGCGAATCGCACAAGGCGTTTTTTCATCGCTAGGAATAACCCAGAAAAGAGTTGAATTTTGTCCTGAATCAATCCTGGATGGATTGGCAGTTAAAGAAAGGTTGGCATTGGATGCAACATAATTGATGGTAACATTTTGGGGAGAACCAGAAATAGATGTGCTGTTTTGCCCGGTTGCCCGTACTTGCACGATTGATGAACCGGAAGGAGCGCTAGCATCTACTGATATAAAAAAAGTTTTGTCATCCGACCCGACCGAACCGGAACAACCGCTAACTGAAATAAATCTGCTATCTAAAGTTCCTGATTGCTTCGTGCAATCTATAGTGAAAGTGCCTTCGTTGGTTGCACTGTTTGATACGGTGATAGTAGCACTCGGAGTATTTGGCGAGAGATCGACTTTAGTCGGAGACACAGAAAGCGTGGCAGTTCGGCTTGATACGCTATAATTGACAAAAACATTTTTAGGAGAACCGGAAACAGTTGTGTTATAACTTCCGCCGTCAGCTGTGATTCTAACATTGGCTATGTAAATACTTGGGTCTGTTGGAGCGCCGGAACCGATTATGGCCGAAAGAGGCCCGCTTGCTCCAGGACCAATCGAAACAGTAGGACAAACTATCGTCAGAGGAATATTGCTTGGATTTGATGTGATTTCACAGGTAACGGTAAATCTTCCTTCATTGGTCGCATCAACATTTGATATCGTAGCCGAACCAATCAGCGCGCTCGGACTAAGATTTATATTACCCGTAGAAACCGCGAGAGTGGCGGTTTTAGAAACCTGAGGCGAACTGACTGCTACATTAGCCGTCGCTCTTGAGGACCAATTGCCAAAGCCGTCTTTAATTTGCAGAGTATATGTATGCGGACCAGCCGCAAGATTAGCGTTGGAATCATAATAATCTCCGTCGTACCAAATAGGACCGACTTGAGTGCCGTCACGCAATATTTGAGCGTCAGCTCCCGCTCGAAGTCCAGTAGTAGTTCTCCAGTGAATATCCGGATTGCACGGCGCGGCACAAGTCAAACTTGACCCGCCTGTCTGGCCTGAATTTCCGGGCGCCACCGTTATGGTACCGGCAGTATCAACACAAGCGCCGGATTGTACAAATTGTCCAGGTTTGCAAGTTATCAAAGTGTAACCGTATTCTACCGAGCCATGCTGGCTGGGATTTTGCCTGTTGCGGACAGTGATATTAAAATCGAAGCTTTCACCTTGGGCAGTCGTTCCAGATATTTGAACTGGCGGAGTATTTAACGGTGGCTTTGTATACACAGCTGACCCCGCAGAGCCGTTTATACAACCGTCTCCCCACGAACCGGCAGGTTGGATAGCCGAAGTTTTATAGCTACCACCTCCCGGCCCGTGATAAGTCATATAAAATTCTATCCAGTCGTCATAGCTTACATCACCTCCCATCCAACCGTAATCAAGATAGGCGCCGGTTGTTTCCACCGGAGTTGACCGCAATGCTTGTTTTTCATTGGGACAGCCGAGATTTCCATCAGGCACGCTTAAACTCACCGTACCGGAAACTTGACCTTCCGCCACCACCGCGAACACAAGCATTAAAGCGCCCAAGCTCGCAAATAAAAATATTTTTTTGATTCCACTCATTTCTTTACGGTGTAGTTAAAAATGACCTGACCGGACGGGAAGTTTAGGGTAACATCCATAGATTTTGTCGCACTAAGTTTAACGGACAGCCCATTTTCTCCAATTGTTGGGTTAAATTGCTTGAAAAGATTTTTAAGATATTCAAGAGTTTGTGCGCGGCTTTTGGACGAAGAATAAACAGCAAACGCGGATTCAAGAACCTCTTGAGGCGCCTCATCGGTTAAGAATAATCTGGCTTTTTCAAAAGTTAAAGCAGGGTCGTCAAGGCTGACGCCGATTTTTGATTCAAACTCCGCCCGCGTAAGCTGAAGTTTGTTAAGCTCGGTTTGGCTGATTAAAGTTCTGCCTGGTTCCGGTTTTATCAACGCCAAATAATTTTTCGCACCTTCATGCTCGGGATTCAGAGATAGAACTTTTTCAAAACTGACTTTGGCTTCTTCAAATTTACCGATATCAAACTGGCATACTCCCAAAAAATTCCAAACTTCCGCTGCATCTTTTCTTTTTACGAGAAAGGCTTCTGCCTCTTCAATAACCCTGCCGCAGTCGCGACTCTCGACTACCAAGCTCCCTAGTTCAACTATCTCATCTTCTAAGATTTTGCTGTTAGATTTTCGAGAATTAATATAAAAAACTCCAAACGAAATCAGTCCGATAATCAAGATGACGGCAATAATCTTCAAATTTCGGCTCATGTTACTACATTATAGCTCGTTAATCCTGTAAAACAATGAAAAGTTGTCCACAAAAAATCGGGGAGTATTTCTACTCCTCGATTTACAGGAAACCCGTTACTAAAACGTCTGGCCGGTGGAGAATACTCCGCCGTTCATCAAAATACTCATCCCCGCAATCTTATGGTCGGAGCTGAACTCCACCAGTCCTCCGTTCCAGCCGGTCTTTAGCGCCGGCGCAAGCTCTGTGACGAACTTAGCAACCTGGCCTCCAGGCGGAATAGTGAAATTTACGGTAGCAACCACCGCTCCAGACATATTGCGGACATTCATTGTCGCAATCGCCGGAACGTCGTCCCAATTCACGATGGCAAATCCTGTATCAGATGACTCGCCAGAATGAACCGCCTGAAAGCTGAAGCTCCTGGTTAGCTCAGCCGGAATCACGGCGGCCTGGCCTTCTATCACTCCGTTAGGGGCGTAGAAGTAGGTCACTTGCACCTTCAAGGCATCCTTGCCATTGACTACAGGGACCCAAGTATTCATCCAACCAGTTGTAACCTTCTGGTCGAATGACCTAAGAATTACAAGAAACGAACCCTTAGGAGGAACAGGGTTGGTGGAATACGAACTACCCCATACTTGCCGATATGGTGGCCCCGGAACGGTAATCGTTAGATACAAGTCACTTCCATCTGGGGCAGTAAACCCGTGGGTAAACTCCTGTGGGGTGTCGGTCACATTCGTGACCAGAACACTGGTAAACCAGCCTCCCCCGTACACAATCTGGGGAAAAATCAGAACATGCTGACCCGGAATCTGGCCGTGGGCCAGAGTCGTCGGCACTAGAAGGCATGCCGACATAAATACAAACCTCAACAACCGCTTCATAGAACCTCCTCTGGCCTTTCGGCCTATTTTTTTGAATTTAAGGAACAAAAATCATCCTCTGTCAATGCTATCACGCTTCTCTATCTCTTGTCAACATCTGTAAGGTTTTGCTTTGCAGAATGATAACTTATTCATTAAAAGTTTTTATATATTCCACTATTCCCTGCCGGATAAACCAGGTAAAATAAGTGCTGAAAAAGAATAATTCTTTTTTGCGTTCAAGCATCAAGTCTGCATTCTCTTTGTATTTTTTTAATGCAAAATCAAAATGAGTCCATCCTGCTTCAACAAGTTTTTTTCTGGGTATTTTTTTAGCATGTTCGTGAGTCGCGTATTTATCAGCGACAGCTTCCACAAGTGGTCTTGTGTATTCCTTAAAATCATCTTTGCTTTGTTCGTCTTCCAAAGCATCCTCGATCATTTGTAATTCTCTTTCAAATCTTTTACCAAACATTTGATTTAAATTAAATCTATCGAAGGGGTAGTGAGGAAACTCACTACCCCTTCGTTGTCTATTACATTACTCAAGAGGGTCTTTCCCCGTCTCTATGGCTTCGTCGACATAGTCCGACTCTGCCTGTTGTTCGCCAGAAGAACCGCGAGATTCCGCTTGTCCACGTTCAATGTCACGGTCAACTTGCCTATCGCTCGGAGGTCCAAACATATCTGACCAAAAACCCACTTTTCTCACCTCCTTTCTGGATTACTGTCCAGCTTAAACCATACAGTAATTAAGCCACCAAAGCAAGTTTTCAAAGATATTATTTTGTACATCTCAAGGCAAGGCCTTGCGGAACGAAATACTGTGGTGTAATTTTTTAAAGTCGTAAAAGTCAAACTTGAATAATGTTAATATATAATGTGAAAATGCAAACAATTATCTCTTGGAACGTTAATGGACTTAGAGCGGTACACCGTAAAGGACATTTTGATGAAGTTCTAAAGGACAGTCCTGACATTCTCTGTATTCAAGAGACTAAGACGCTTCCGGAACAATTGTCAGAAGAATTAAAATCTCCGGATGGCTATCATTCTTATTTCCATTTCCCTACCCAGAAAAAAGGTTACAGCGGAGTTGCTATATATACCAAAGTGTTTCCCGTGAAAGTCTCACGTGATATAGGAATCAAGCTTATGGACCAAGAAGGCAGACTGATTATGGCAGAATATCCTAATTTTACACTCATCAATTGCTACTTCCCTAATGGTGGCGGACCGCCTGAACGTCTCCGGTACAAACTAGACTTCTATGATTACTTTTTAGAATTTATAAATAAGTTACACGCGAAACATCCTAGTATTATTATCTGTGGAGATTTCAATGTAGCGCATAAGCCAATAGACTTAGCACGACCCAAGGAAAATGAAACTCATGTTGGCTTCTTACCAATAGAAAGAGCTTGGATGGACAAGCTAGTTTCCAATGATAAGTGGGTAGATGTATTCAGGTATTTTTATCCTGATAAAACCGACGCTTATACCTATTGGGATATGAAAAGCTTTGCCAGAGAGAGGAACATAGGATGGAGAATAGATTACTTTTTCTCTTCGTCGGAGATGCTTAAGTCCATAAAAAGCATAGAAATAATGGACAATATCTATGGTTCAGACCATTGTCCAATAAAGTTATCCACAGCCTGATATTGCATATTGTCCTTTATGTCCTATACTAAATTTAGGCGCTTAGAGGATAACAGACTCCCACATTATTTTATTTTTGAGTGTTGTTTATCCACTGGGCCTGGCACTTTCTGTTCATTTTTCTCCTTGCCACGCAGTAGTGTGGCTTTGGTCCGCGACACTCGTAAGAGATGAGCGGATTACACCGCTCGCGGACCGCCCGTGGGCGGTTTTTTATTAGACAATTGTGGATAATTATGGGGAAAAGGTGCATAAAGGACAAAGATAAAGGTCAAAAGTTACTTAGTAACACTATTTATGCTTAAAAAGACGGAGAAAAGAAAGATTGGAGACCTAGGAGAAAATATCGCTTGCAGTTTTTTGGAGAAAAGAAGTTTCGAAATTATAGAGAGAAATTACTCTAGAAAATGGGGAGAAATTGATATTATTGCTAGAAAAAGTGGTGTGATACGGTTTATAGAGGTAAAAAGCATGGTTACACGTGGAACTGAGACGTATCGTCCTGAGGATAATATGCATCTGTGGAAGTTAAAGAGACTCGCCAGAGCAATCCAAACTTATCTATTGGACAGAAAACTCGATTGTGATTGGCAGTTGGACCTTATAACGGTCAGACTTGATGAAATTAATCGGAAGGCTAGGGTAGAGATGATGGAGAATATTGTGATTTAATGTCCTTATCTCCCAGATTAAGCAACTGCAACAAGTGTTGTGCCTAAAAAAGCGAGAGTTTCTATTGTCATATGCAGCAACTTAATTTGGAAATGTCTTTGGTGAACGACAGCGCGACAATTTTAATCGCCTCCGAAAGTGTTGGGAATATCGGCAGAGAATTAACCACGTCGTCAATTGTGTTTTTATTTTTTACCAATATCATCGCCTCGGCGATAAGCTCGCTCGCGTTCGGCGCGAGAATATGCACGCCGAGAATTTGTTTTGTTTGCGGATGAATCGCCATTTTTATCATTCCCTCGGTGCGATGTATGATGACCGCCTTGGGAACATCGGCAAACGAAATAGTTCGACAGGCGCAAACTCCCATTTGTTTTATCTGTTCATCTTCGGTAAAACCGACACCAGCAAGCTGTGGGTCGGTAAAAATAGTGTAGGGCACGGCGTTGTAGTCAATACTTTTGAGCGCTTGCCCTGAGCTTTGTCGAAGGGCATTTTCAGCGGCAAGCGTGCCCTCGCGCCCGGCGGTTGTCTCAAGGCGCACGGGGGCGCCGGTAACATCACCGACCGCAAAAATATTTTTGTTGGAAGTTTGAAAATTCTGATTGACAACAACCGCCTGCTGTTTGTTTATTTCAACGCCAACAATATCAAGGCCAAGCCCCTGCGTGTTGGGAGTTTTGCCTGCCGCCAAAAGTATTTCGTCCGCAGCCGTTTCTTCTTGCGTGCCGTTTATGGTGTACAAGATAACTTTTTTACCATTCTCTTTACGCACGCCTTTCACCTCAACATTGGTCTTGATAGTGATTCCTTCTTTTGACAACACTTCGGCGAGTCGGTCGGTGAGCGTTTTTTCAGAGTGCGGAAAAATTGAATCGCCGCGTTGTAAAACAGTTACTTTCGTGCCAAAGCGTGAAAACATCTGGGCAAACTCCAAGCCAAGCGGGCCCGCGCCGATGATAACCAATTCTTCCGGTTGTTTTTCAAGACGCAACGCTTCGATATGCGTAATAAATCCAACTTCGCGGATGTTTTCTATAAACGGTATTATTGCCGTTGATCCGGTGGCGATAATAAATTTTTCCGCACTCAATTTTTCGCCAGCTTGCCCTGAGTTTGTCGAATGGGTCACCTCTATCTCGTTTTGAGAAACAAATTTTGCCTTGCCCTCGATTGCCGTTATATATTCTAAATTTTTCAACACCTTCTCATATTTTTCTTGGCGTAACTTTTCCACAAGCAAGAGTTCACCTTGCACGACTTTTTGAAAATCAAATCTTTTTACTTCAAGTTCAATGCCGGGGACGTCGTGATGTTTGGCGTGGTGCAAAATTTCACCGGCATAGAGAAGCGTCTTTGACGGCACACACCCGACATTAACGCAGGTGCCGCCAAGCGGAAGCCCGGTGTTCACGAGCGCCGTTTTGGCTTTCAGTTCGTTGGCGCGGATTGCCGCCGCAAACGCGCCTGCTCCTCCGCCGATAATTATAAGGTCAAAATTTTTCATGTTATGTTGTAAGCCGCTCCTTGAGCATATCGACAAGGGACGTTTGTTTAAGTTTGTAATAGACCGTTCGGAATTCTCGGCGGTTCTCGACCATCCCGGCCTTTTGTAATTTTTTGAGCGTGTGAGAAACAGCCGAAATGGAAACACTGATAATTTCCGTAATCTCGCCCACCGAGAGTTCTTTGTGTCGACACAAGATATAGCAAATCTTGAGCCGCGTCGGGTCGCCCACCATATTAAATTCCGCGGCACATTGGAGAATTGCTTTTCTGTCTTCCATCTCTTTTTTAATTTTTTGGATATCTTTCGTTTGCATATACATTCAAATGATAACAAATCAAAACAAAAAAACACAACAAGATTTTTATCCACATGAAGCCCACCAAAAAAATCCTTGGTCGGCGCTTTGCGCGTCTCACCTTCTGGCTTTGAAAAAGCCGTTGAGTTCTGTTTTGGTGCTCCCGCCAGGACTTGAACCCAGAATAACGCGTCCGAAGCGCGTCGTGATATCCATTTCACCACGGGAGCATTGATCTATTGTACCAGTGCGGGTAGGGAGAATCGAACTCCCGTCAATTGATTGGCAACCAATTGTTCTGCCACTGAACCATACCCGCGACAGAAAAATGTTAGCCTAAATTGAGCTAAAATGCTAGAGTAAGTTCTCGCGGAGCGGAAAGCTTTGCTTTCGGAGTGTAGTACAGCAGTAGTATACACGCTTCGGGTGCGTGAGACCCGAGTGCGATTCTCGGCACTCCGACTTGTGTCGCCGAAGCTTCAAGCCTAGGCGCACCGGGGCGTAGTATAGCGGCAGTATATGTGCTTTGGGAGCACAAGGTTCGAGTTCGATTCTCGGCGCCCCGATAGTTAGTTTAAATACGGGCTGTGGTATAACGGTATTACTCATGGCTGGGGGTCATGCAACCCGGGTTCAACTCCCGGCAGCCCGAAGGTATAATTAGATGATGCGGGATTAGTTTAGTGGTAAAACGACAGTTTTCCAAACTGTAGTCGAGGTTTCGATTACCTCATCCCGCACAAATAAAAATCTATGAAAAATTCAAAATTTAAATTTAATCTTCCGGAAGAAGTGAGGAAAATTTCACAGACGCTTTCCACTGCCGGATTTGAAAATTATTTAGTCGGTGGAAGCATACGTGATTTAGTGACGAATCGTGTTCCTAAAGATTGGGATGTCGCCACAAGCGCCACTCCGGAAAAAATCCAAAAGATATTTCCCGATTCATTTTACGAAAATAAATTCGGCACGGTCGGAGTTAAAACAAGTATCGGCATTGTTGAAATAACTCCATACAGACTGGAGTCGAGTTACTCGGACGCGAGACACCCCGACAAAGTCAAGTGGGCTAAAACAATAGAAGAAGATTTGGCTCGAAGAGACTTTACGATTAACGCCTTGGCTTATAATATCGAGTCGGAAGAGCTTCTAGACCCTTTTGGCGGTTTGAAAGACATCGAAAATAAGGTAATTAAAACGGTTGACAACCCGGATGACAGATTTAACGAAGACGCGCTTCGCATGTTTCGCGCACTGCGACTGGCAAGCGAGCTGAATTTCGCCATTGAACTTGAAACTCAATCTGCTATTACAAAAAATGCCGAGCTTACGGCAAAAATTTCTCGCGAACGCATACGGGATGAGTTGGTAAAAATCGTTCTGTCTGATTATCCCGCACTGGCCTTAGAATTATCCGCGCGCTTAGGCTTATTAAAGTTTATTTCTCCGGAATTTGAGAAGGGGATAGGCATGAAGCAAAACCAAGCCCACGCTTACACCGTATGGGAACACCTTTTGAGAACTCTGGAGCATTCCGCCAGGAAAAAATATCCTTTGTATGTGCGATTAGCTTCTTTCTTCCATGATATCGGCAAGCCGCACACTAAGGGCTTAAAAGGTAATACCATTACCTTTTATGGCCACGAAGTGGTTGGAGCAAAACTAACGAAAAATATTTTTGAGGAATTGAAATTTCCAAAAGACTTGACTGAGCAAGCGGTTAAATTGGTGCGCTGGCATATGTTCTTCTCCGACCCGGATAAAATTACGCTCTCTGCGGTACGCAGAATCGTCCGGAACGTGGGTCCGGAACTAATTTGGGATTTAGTTAACTTGCGCGTTTGCGACCGCATCGGCACCGGCCGACCGAAAGAAACTCCTTTCCGCCTGCGCAAATATAAATCGATGATTGAAGAAGTACTTCGAGACCCGATAACTGTGAAGCAGTTATCCCTCGGCGGAGTCGAGGTAATGCAAATAACTGAAACAGGACCAGGTCCGCACGTCGGTTTCATTCTTGAAATTCTTTTGTCTGAAGTCTTAGAAAATCCAAAACTCAACACCAAAGAGTGCCTGGAAAAAAGAGTCCAGGAATTATACAAACTGAAACTCGATGAACTGACAAAGCTCGGCAGAGAAGCGAGAGTCAAAAATGAAAGCGAAGAAGAAAAAGAAATCTCCAAAATCCGCGAGGAATACAAGGTAAATTAAATATATGAAACAGGAATCTCTTCTTCCAGTCGTTTCAGTGCGTATGATTGAGAGAAGAATACTTTTCATCCGTGAGAGATTTCCGCTAGATTTTATGTTCCGGCTTAATAAGTCAGAGACAATATCTGTAAGGTCGCAATTTGCGACCTCAAGTTCAAAACACGGCGGTATATGATAAGCAATTCAGAGTGGTCTTCGAAGCCATCCGCGCATTGATGAACCCGCCGAAACCCAGACACAAAAAATTCGGATTTCAGACAAAATAACGTTATCAGTTTTTACATCTAACTCTAGCTATAGCATAAGATAGATGTATTAAGTTTTAGTCAAAAGAAAAACCAGTTTATTTAGCATAACGGAGGCTGATGAGCCGAGTTTTAGCAGAATTTTCAGCAGAAAATTACTGCGTGCTAAGAAAACTGGTTTTTCTTTTTACTTAACCGCCTCTTTTAGACCTTTTGCCGGACGGAATTTCGGTACGCGCATGGCTGGGACGGAAATGGATTCGCCGGTGCGAGGATTGCGGGCCTGTCTTGCCGCTCGAGTTTTGGTCGAGAAGATGCCGAGTCCTGCAATCGAGACTTCGCCGCCGCTTTTGAGAGTCGAAATAATAGAATTAATCACAGTATCTATCACTTCTTCAGCCTGAACCTTGGTGCCGCCAAGTTTGGCGTGAACCGCATTTGCAATATCTACTTTATTCATGAATATTTTTTACTTATTAACGTAATAATTATATACCAAGCCGTTTTTTAAGGCTAGCGGGCAAATTCTATCGCTCTGGACTCGCGGATAACATTAACTTTTATCTCTCCGGGGTATTTAAGTTCATTTTCCACCCGCAGAGCGATATCTCTGGCAAGTTTGCGAGCTTCAATGTCGGAAATTTTATCCGGAGTGACAAATACTCGCACTTCGCGCCCTGCTTGCAATGCGTAAGCTTTCTCCACTCCTTCAAAAGACAGGGCGATGGCCTCCAAATCTTCTAGGCGCTTGGAGTAACGCTCGGCGGTATCCCGCCTCGCGCCAGGTCGGCCTCCGGAAATAGCGTCTGCCGTCTGCACAATAACGGATTCGACGGTTGCGTAAGGGTATTCTTCATGATGCGACTGCATGGCTTGGATAATTTCTTCGGAAACATGAAATTTCGCAAGTATTTTCCTGCCAATTTCTACGTGCGTGCCCGGCACTTCATGGTCAATAGCCTTACCGATGTCATGTAGTAGAGCGCCCGCTTTAGCTGTCGCGACATTAGCCCCCACTTCTTCGGCAATCATGCCTGCCAGATGCGCCATCTCCACAGAATGGCGCAAAACATTTTGCCCAAAACTGGTGCGAAAATGGAGCCTCCCGAGAAGCAAGAGAAGTTTCGAATCGAGATTAAAGACGCCGCATTCGACTGCCGCTTCTTCGCCTTTTTCCTTAATAATTTTGTTTACATCTGCCTCGGCTAGAGATATGAATTCTTCAATTCTTACAGGTTGGATACGCCCATCGGCCACCAGATTCTCGAGCGCCAATTTTGCTACTGCGCGGCGAACCGAGTCGAACGAAGAAAGGGTAATGGAGTTGGGAGTATCATCCACAATCACTTCCACACCGGTAGCGCGTTCAAAGGCTTTAATATTTCGGCCTTCTTTACCGATAATTTTACCCTTGACATCATCGGAGGGAAGCGTAATGGTCGTCGTCATCATCTCGCCGGAAACAGACATAGCCAGTCTTTGAATAGTGACGGCGAGAATATCACGCGCCTTGTCGTCGAATCTTTCTTTGCCGTCACTCTCAAGCTTTTGGATGCGCACCAGTAAATCTTTCTCAAATTCTTTCTCAAGAGTTTTAAAGAGTTCTTCTTTGGCGCCATCTACAGAGAGTCCCGATATTTTAGAAAGTTCGTTTGCCCGCTCCCGCACAAGCTCTTCAGCTCTTTCGCGCAAGCTTCGCGCTTCGGCAATTCTACTCTTTGCAAATTCGGCTTCTTTGTCCAAGTCCATCTGGCGTTTATCCAGAAGCTCTTCCTTTTTTACCAATCTATCTTCGGTTTTTTTATTGCGTTCAAGAAAAGCCTCGGCACGAGCTTCCGCTTCCGATACAATACGCTGAGCCTCTTCTTTAGCCTCAAGTTCAAGTCTTTTAATATCAAGTTCAACCGAGCCCTTCCTACCAAGGGAAATGATAAGGCGCAGCAAATAACCGAAGCCGATACCGGCAGATGCGGCAAGCAATGCTAAAAGTAGCGCTAATTTCAGGGACATTTCGTATGGGGGTTAGACGGCCAGAAACGGGAAAATCGGTATTAATTCAGTTTCAATTTTAATTTAATTTTGGAACAACTTAACAATACTCCTGCTATAGAATTTTGTCCACAATGCCATATTTTTTGGCTTCTTCTGCAGACATATAAAAATTACGATCAACGTCCTTTTCGATTTTTTCCAATGACTGGCCGGTGTTCTTAGCAAGCATTTTATTGAGAATCTCCCTGCTTTTGACGATATGCTTGGCATTAATTTCAATATCAGAAGCTTGGCCTTCCGTACCGCCCAAAGGTTGATGAATCATTACTTCCGCATTTGGGAGAATAAAGCGCTTGCCCTTAGCACCACACGAGAGAATCATGGCACCCATAGACGCGGCCATACCGACACACACAGTTGAGATTTCTGGTTTTATATGATTCATTGTATCAATGATAGCCATGCCTGAATGAATGTAGCCTCCGGGAGAATTTATATATAGAGAAATATCTTTTTTTTGGTCTTCAGATTGAAGAAAAAGAAGTTGGGCTATAACGATGTTCGCGGTATCGTCATCAATCGACCCGCCGAGGAAAACAATTCTCTCGCGCAACAGGCGTGAATAAATATCGTAAGCCCGCTCCCCAAATTGCGATTTCTCAATAACCGTAGGAATAAGGTAACTCATAGAGCCACCTTACCTTACAGCTCCGCCTCTTGCAAGTTTCGGTTTACGAGGCGTTGATTTCGGTGTCGACTTCTAAGTCGGTATTGTTGAGGTCGTTTTCGATAGAAGCGGCGTCGTCAGAGTCGCTTTGAGTACTGATGGATTCAGTACTGACTTCGGTATTTTCGGCATTGGTGTCATTAGGCATAGAACCGCGCTGGCCCCAGAAGTAAAGTCCGGCCAAGATAATAACTATAAGAATTATGATAATACCGACAATAGGGCCGCTTGAGCTTCCGCTTGGCTGGTTCATATTTGTATTTTGTTCGTCCATTGAATTAGTTTATTAACTTTTAAGCTAAGAAGCTCGATTAGTAAGACTTCGCAGCGCTTTCATCAAGGATTCGTGGGCCATGCGAATATGGTCTTTTGCTTCCTTGGCGGCCGCGCGAATTCTCTCGAAATTATCTTGAGCCTTCTCGCTTGAGAGGTCAATTTGAGCAAAAACCGCTACCTTAGTTTTCGCATCGGCAAGATGAGCTTTGGCTTCCGCTATAAAACCTTCGCTTTCAGCAGTATTGCCTCCGTTAGACTTAATTTTTGCAATTCTTGACTCAATTCTCTCAACCACTTTCTCCAGACGCATAATGGTCGCTGAAATTACTCGTGCTGTGTTTTCAACTTTGCGTTTAGCCACGCTTTGCTGGAACTCCACCCGTTTTTCTTTCATTTCCGTTTTTTTCTCCTCCCTTGTGGTGGTAGACATTCTTTGGGTCGTGGTTGCCGTCGCTTTCCTTGTTCCATAACCCTCCGCTGATACTAAGGAAACGGCTCCGAACACAAATACTAATAAAAACAATGAAATTAAATATTTCTTTTGCATGAAACAATTATAGCAAACACACGCTATTTACTTCCAAACTCTTTTGTGTACAACTGCAAGCCTTCCTCGAAGGCCACTTGAGCCTCGTTTTTGCCTTCAAAACCCTTTACTTCAACCACTTTATTCTGAAGCTTCTTGTAAGTGCTGTAAAAGTGTTCAATCTCCTTAAGCGTGTGGGGATTTATATCAGAGAGGTCCTGAGTGCCGTCAAAGCGCGGGTCGTCTGTCGGCACAGCAATCACTTTGTCGTCTCTTTCGCCGGTATCTATCATTTTCATCAGAGCAACCGGCCGCGCTCGCACCAGAATTCCCGGCAACAGCGGATGGGTGGTTAAAAGCACCACATCAAGAGGGTCGTTATCGTGCCAAAGCGAGCGCGGCACAAAACCGTAATCGAAAGGGAAGTCTTGCGCAGTGTGAGCCACTCGGTCAAGCGCAATCAAACCGGTTTGTTTGTCTATTTCGTATTTATTTTTGGAACCCTTGTTGATTTCAACGATAACGTTCATCTCGTCTTTGGTGCCGGGCTCAATTTCATGCCAGAGGTTCATGGATAATTTAATAATGACAAATTACTAATGACAAATCAAATCCAAATGAATAAATTTCTAAATTTAGGCTTAGTCATTGATTCGACATTCGTCATTAGGCATTTGGACTTATGGGTTCTGCTTCTGCAGAACCGAGCTCTTCGCCTTTTGCAGACTGAATGTCTATTCTCCAGCCGGTCAGTTTCGCCGCCAAGCGCACATTCTGTCCGCCTTTGCCGATGGCCAAAGATTGCTGGTCTTCAGCCACAGTTACAACTGCGGACTGTTCCCCGCCCGCCACGGCTTCGCCGTAGGCGAGTCGGGCGGGGGCTTCGTTCGTTTCAATATTGAGAATTTTGGCGGGAGAGAGCGCTTCCTCGATAAATTTCTTCGGGTCGCCAGACCATTCAATGATATCGATTTTCTCACCGCGCAATTCAGACATCACCGTAGACACTCGCACTCCGCGCTGGCCTACAAGCGCCCCGACCGGGTCAATATGCCCGTCGACGGCTTGGGCTGCAATTTTGGAGCGATAGCCCGCTTCGCGCGCAATCGCCTTGACTACTACCGCGCCATTAGCCAGTTCCGGCGCTTCGGCTTCAAAAAGCTTTTCCAAAAATTTCGGGTGGGAACGGCTAAGTCTGAGAAAAACTCCGCGCGGAGACTCTTCCACTCTATATAAGTAAGCTCGCACCCGCTCGCCTTGACTGAAGCGCTCGCCCGGAATTTGTTCTTCATAAGATAGAAGTCCCGTGGCACGACCCATATCAACGAAAATATTGCCGCGTTCAATGCGCTGAACGGTGCCGTTTACTATTTCTCCCTCTCGTTTGCCGAACTCCGAGACTACGGAAACTTTTTCCGCTTCGCGAATCTTTTGCATAATCACTTGTTTGGCGGTTTGGGCGGCAATGCGTCCGTAGTCGCCCTTGCTTTCGATAGGGAAAATTATTTCCTCATCCAATTGAGCATCCTTTTTAATCTTTCTGGCATCTTCAATGAGAATATGATGCTCCGGATTGTAATACGGCCTTTCGTCGCCGTCTTTAGTTTCTTCATTTTCATCAAGAATAACTTTCGAACTATCGACGACAACTTTTACTTGATAGAACTCGGTCGCGCCGGTGTTAATGTCGAAAGTGGTGCGAATAATCTGACCCTTTTTGCCGTATTCTTTTTTATACGCGGTAGCCAGGGCCGCTTCTATAGCCTCAATGATGGAGGCGCGCGGAATACCCCGAACTTCTTCGAGCTCTCCCAAAACGGAATTGATGACCTTTAAATCAAACATGTTATTCCTTGGTTACGAAACGGGTTCGCCTCCCGGCGAACCCACCTCAATCGCACTTATTACCTTTTTAGTATAACAAGGTTGGTTTTGTTCTGTCAATCTTTTTTGGAGTGGAACTTTTGGTGCGTTTCGCGCAGGGCTTTATCGGTAATATGCGTGTAAATTTGGGTAGTGGAAATATTGGCGTGACCCAAAAGCATTTGAACGCTCCTTAAATCAGCCCCGTTTGAGAGCAGGTCGGTGGCAAACATATGGCGGATGACATGAGGCGTAACCTTTTTGCCGATACCGGCTTTAATGGCATATTTTTTTACCACTCTTATGATGGAACGGCGATTGAGAGGGAATAACTCTTCTTTCATGTCTTTGCGCGCCTTTAAATACTTATCCAAAGCTCTTTTGGCCGATTCAGAAATAAAAACCACCCGAACTTTGCCGCCTTTGCCTCTGATGGAAAATTCTCCGGAAGAAAAATCCGCATCAACCGTAAGCGAGCACAATTCCGATACCCGAAGTCCGGTAGAAAAGAGGAGTTCGAGAATAGCTTTATCACGAAGAGATTTGTCATCATCTCCCTCGGGAGCGGAGAGCAGGCGAGAAAGTTCGGTTGAGGTTATGAGGTCAAGAGTGCGCTCAGGAACTTTAGCAAGTTCGATTTTTTCCGAATGAAGGGTTTTAATTCCGCGTCTCGCAAGATACTTTAGGAATGCGCGCAAAGCAATCATATAGTAATTCTGCGTTTTTTTAGAAAGCGTATCTCCGTTCTTTGAAAAACCGGCAGGTTGTCTATTAAGCCATAACCGAAATTCTCTGATAACATCGTCAACAATATCTGTTGGTTTATTTATTTTGGCGAAATTTAAAAATCGGGAAAGATAGCGGTCGTAATTTTCGACAGTTTTTAGACTTCGGCCTTTTTCAATTTCCGTATATTCGAGGAACTCTCGTTTCAGCCGTTCTAATTCAGTAGCACTTGGCATATTGTGCGACATTATAACATTCTTTATACTCTAGTTGACAAATATGGATTATTGGTATAGAATTAATGTAGAATCAAAGAACTCCAGTTACCCCTCAAGTAGGACACTAGTTAGTGAATAATAATACTCCGAAGCACTCTGAAAGCCAATGCATTCTCTCGGTCGGTCGTTCAAGAAGGAAAGGATTTCATCTATTTCTTCTTGAGTCACTGAACCAAT
>JACOVQ010000008.1 GCA_016177225.1 Candidatus Zambryskiibacteriota bacterium | reverse complement strand
CCAGTACTCCTACTCGATACAGTTTCTCAATCACAAATCTCTCCTCGTCTCTCAAATGATTATATTTCTTTTTCATGACAGTTAATTAATTCTTAATTCGCCAATTAATTCTAACTGTCCTACTTCAAAGGTATCTGGGGTAGACAGATTTCGAAGGAGCAAAATTATGAACATCGATGATCAAATCGATCGAATCAATCGATTTATGAGGCCGATTTCGGCAGTCTGCATCCTGATCCTTCTTGCAATCTATGTGGACGAGCATCCGCCTAAGCCTAATGGATGTGTCCAGCCCGCCGCTCGCGTGTGGGTTTGTAACAAGTAGTCCCGCGCCAGATGAGGTCCCGTGACCGAAATTTGCGCGGGGCTTTATCTATTTAAAATCTTCTTTGGATAATTTTGACTGGCGAAGTATTGAATAAAATGTGCCCACAGGTATTTCTTTCTTATTTGCCGGCACAATAACAACAAGACGCCCACTTTTTGAAAAAAGTTTTAGATGGCTACCCTTTTGAGAAATTACCACAAATCCATTCTTCCCTAGAACTTTAATAATTCTTTTTGAAGAATATAGTTTAGGCATACTGAAGCACGGTGCTTCGAATAGATGCTGATTTTACAGGAGGAATTTTAGAAAAGCGCCTTCCCTCAAAATAAAGTCCCAAGGCTTCTGTAATATTTCTAAGGGCGCTCTTTTGAGTAGAGCCAAAGCTTGAGACATCAACATTAAGACACTGGGCAACCCAATGTCTGCCTTCTTTCCATACAATAGTTTGTAGTTCAATTTTTCTCATCTTTCTCATACTAGTACATATAGATGTTTGCGCCAAGCCACTGAACTTACTAAAGAGCTTGCAAAGCGAGTCGAAGTGTGCTATATTTAATGAGTGATTTCAAAAGCCAAGAAAGAAAAGCTTATAAAGGAGGTTCGTGTCCACGAAAAAGACACCGGCTCCCCTGAAGTGCAAATTTCAATATTAACGAAGCGCATTGAGGAGCTCGCCAAGCATCTTAAGGCGCATGCCAAAGACAACCACTCCCGCCGAGGCTTATTGGCCATGGTGGCGAGCCGTCAGGTCCATATGAAATATTTGGATAAGAAAAGTCCGAAGCGCGCTAAAGCTTTGAGAGAAAAACTTGGATTAAAAAAGTAATCACGGCAAATTTACATGACAGTTATCAAACACAAAGCCCAGCGGGTCGGCATTTTTATAGACACGCAAAATATTTATCACAGCGCTAAAAACCTCCACCACGCCAAAGCGAACTTCGGCGCCATTATCAAAGACGCTCTAGACGGACGCATACTCATTCGCGCCATGGCCTATGTCGTCACAACAGAAAGCGGTGAGGAAAGCGCCTTTTTCGGCGCTTTAGGCAAAGCCGGCATCGAAATCCGCTCCAAGCCGCTCCAAATTTTCCTCGGCGGAGCCAAGAAAGCGGACTGGGATGTGGGTCTCGCAATAGATGCGGTTACAATGGCCCCAAAGCTCGACAGCGTGATTATTATTTCTGGAGATGGAGACTATGTGCCTTTAGTCGAGTATTTACAAAATACTCACGGATGCCAAGTCGAGGTGGTGGCTTTCGGCAAATCCTCTTCAGCAAGATTGATTGAGGCGGCCGACGACTTCCTCGACCTCGACCAGAACCCAAAAAAATATCTTATAATGGGAGAGAATGGACGAGAATCACGAAGAAAAATCTAGTCTGAAGCAAATCAGGACCTTTCAAGGCGATGTGGCGGAAGCGCTCAAACGAGAGCACGAATCTTTAGTGTCTATCCAGCAAGCCGAACACGCGAAGATTCTATCCGGACAAAGAGTTGCAAGCTTCGCATCTCAAAGCCCCGGAGCAAAAAAAATGTTTATGTTTCTCGCGAGTACGGCAGTGCTGTTGGCTTTAGGGGCAATTGGCCTTTGGTATTCTTACATTCAATATAAGAAAGAGACGGCCGTGCCGGTTGTCGCCGTTCCTGAAAATAGATTTTTTAGCGTGGACAAGGTGGTTGATGCAGGCAAGCCGGTAGACCGGCTTGATTTAATCAAAGATATTTCTAACGCTCTTTCGCAATCAAAGAGCGGCGAAACGACCCAGCTTAACCTGCCGTTAACGACATCTGAATTTTTTAAAATTCTTGCTACGCGAGCCCCGGGCTCTCTTTTGCGAGCGTTCGACAAAAACTTCATGCTCGGTGCTTTCGGTCAGTCAAGATTCATGGTTTTTAAAATTTCTTCTTTTGAAAATGTTTTCGCCGGTATGTTTAATTGGGAAGAAAATATGAGCATCGATATCGGTCCGCTCTTTTCCACCGCCGAAAAATTGAGAGATGCTACTACTACTCCCGTCTTTATAGATATAACCGATAGGAATAAAGACGTGCGAGCTTTAAATATTGGCTCGGATACCGTCATCTTATATTCATTTTTTGACAACAATATGCTTATCATTACCGACAACATTGATACCTTGAGAGTATTAGTGGAACGCCTGACCCGCGAGAAGCTTTCGCGCTAGAGGCACTTCTGATACCATAAACGGCATGGTTACAGACTACAAATATTTTAAAAAGAAACTCGAAACGGAGAAAGAGCTTTTAGAGAAAGAGCTCGAGAAAGTCGGCAGGAGAAACCCTGACAATCTTTCAGATTGGGAGCCGACTCCTCCCGAAGACCGTGATATTTCCCAAGCGGACGAGAACACCGTAGCCGACAGCATTGAAGGTTACGAAGACAACGCGGCCATTCTTGAGACGCTTGAGGCACGTTACAACGATATCCTAAGCGGCTTGGATAAAATAAAACACGGCACATACGGTCGCTGCCAAATCTGCGGAGAAGAAATCGAGGTGGAACGTTTGGAAGCCAACCCCTCCGCGAGAACCTGTAAGCAACACATGAATACTAAATGAGTTTTTCGAAAGTTTATAGCGCGCAGACAAATCTTTTGTCGATAACACCCGTATCAGTAGAGACCGACATAGACAGAAATACCCTTTACGCTTTTACCGTAGTCGGTTTGCCGGACAAGGCGGTGGAAGAAGCGCGAGACAGAATCAGCGCCGCGATAAAAAATTCCGGATTCGAGTCGCCGAAAAAACGGAACCAGAAAATTGTCATATCGCTTGCGCCAGCGGATGTGAAAAAAGAGGGTCCGCATTTTGATTTGGCGATGGCGCTTTCCTTCCTTTTAGCTAATGACGAGATTAAATTTGACCCGGAGGGCAAATTTTTCCTCGGTGAACTGTCGCTCGACGGTAAATTACGGCCTATTCGCGGGGTTTTGCCAGTAGCCAGATTTGCCAAGGAGAAGCTGTCGGAGCTTTACGTGCCGAAAGAGAATGCTCGTGAAGCGGCTCTGATTGACGGTGTAAAAGTATTCAGTATTTCAACACTTTCGGAGCTGGTGGAGCATCTTCTTGGCAACAAACTGCTTGAGCCGTTGCCTGTGACAAAGATTTCGCCGCAAATGATTTCTGTTGCAACAGATTTCTCTGATATTCGAGGGCAGGAGAGAGCGAAGAGAGGACTTTTAATCGCCGCGGCCGGAGGACACAACGCGGCCATGTACGGCCCGCCGGGCACCGGCAAGACCATGCTTGCTAAAGCTTTCGCGGGTATTCTGCCAAAGCTGACATTCGAAGAATCGCTTGAAGCAACCGGTATTCACTCCGTGGCCGGAGTGCTTAGCGAAACTTTCCTGACTAATCCTCCTTTCCGCGCGCCTCATCATACTTCTTCTTATGTATCAGTTGTCGGCGGCGGGTCATCACCGAGACCGGGGGAAATCACTTTGGCTCATCACGGAGTTTTGTTTATGGATGAATTCCCGGAGTTTGACAGAAGAGTCATCGAAAGTTTGCGCCAGCCACTCGAAGATAAAGTGATTTCGGTCGCCAGAGCCAAAGGCACGGCGCACTTCCCGGCCAATGTTTTACTCATTGCCGCTATGAATCCTTGCCCGTGCGGCCATTTCGGCTTTCGCGGCAAATCGTGCCTTTGCTCTCCCGGAGCATTACAGAGATACAGGAGAAAAATGTCCGGACCAATCATGGATAGGATTGATATTTGGCTTGAAGTAGACAGAGTTTTGCCTTCCGACTTATCTGGAGGGCGGGAAGGGGAAAAAAGCGAATACTTTAGAAACAAAGTTGAGAGTGCGCGAGACATTCAGAGAAAAAGGTTTGGAAAATTTAACAAAAAAATTTCTCGCAATTCCGAAATGAGCGCGCGAGATTTGGTAAATATGATTATTTTAGAAAAAGGAGTGCGGCAAACACTGGACCTCGCCGCCGAACGATTAGGATTTTCTCCGCGCGTTTATCATCGGATGATAAAGGTGGCCCGCACCATCGCCGACTTGGAAGAAAGCGAACAAATCACAAACAACCACATCCTCGAAGCAGTCGAATACCGTCCCAAAAAGTTTGATACTTAAAACGGATTCTTCGCGCCTCTAACTTCGAAGTGGAGGTGCGGGCCGGTGGAGTGGCCGGTATTACCGACAGCGCCGATTACTTCGCCCTGGTCTACGCGCTGTCCTACAGTTGCATTAACTTTAGACATATGACCGTAAACCGTTTGAGTATTGTTCGGATGTTCGATAACGACATAGAGACCATAGCCGCCATTGTAACCGCTTGGTCTGACTATAATAACCTGACCGTCAGCCGACGTCATGATCGGCGTGCCGGTGGGCGCGGCGAGGTCAACGGCGTTATAACCGTGAATGCCCTGACTTTTCCTCCCGCCGACTATTGGGCGAAGATAGTAGCCGGAGTAGGTTGGGAGACCCGAGGAGGTTTGTGTTAAGGAAGACTTTATGTTGGCTGACGCGCTGATTATCCCGTTGGGAACAATGACGACATCGCCCGACTTAATTTTGTAGTCAGCTGAAAGGCTGTTATACGAAAGAATATCCTCAAGGTCGGCTTTGTAACTTTTCGCGATTGACTGCAGTGTGTCGCTTGATTTAACAATATGGCGGACACCAGAGATGGGCAAAATAAGCAGTTCTTGACCTTCTTTGATGATACTCCCTCTTAAATCATTGGCCCAGACAACCGTATTGGTGGAGACGCCGAACATCTCGGCAATCTCGCTTAGAGTATCACCTGCTCGTACAATGTAGACGCTAATCTGGCCAGTGCCTGACTTGCCTTGCTCCACGAATATTTCGCCGCCTATTCTTCCGGCCTCAAGAGCGACGCCATCAACAATCGTGATCTCGGCACCACCCGTACCCATAGGATTGATATTTAAAGATGCTTCGAGAAGGCGCATGGTTTGAGAATTGCCTACTCGCTTCTCTTCTCGCATTAAAACAACCTCCTCGCCCTTAGCTAATACCAGAAAAGGCAGGAGGAGCCCTATGACGACAAAATGGCTCAATAGAGCCACTAGAACACGATTTTTCATTGGTGTAAATATAATTATACTCCTCCATGATATAGTGTCCAGATGCTTGTAAACCTCAATTCGGAACAACAAAAAGCGGTCAAATTTATCAGAGGGCCGCTCTTAATACTGGCGGGAGCCGGCGCCGGCAAAACCAAAACCATAACTGAACGAATCCGGCACTTGATTGGCAACGGTGTAGACCCTTCAAAAATTTTAGCCATTACTTTTACCAACAAAGCGGCTCGTGAGATGCGTGAGAGAATCGAAACTACTCTCCGGGAAGATTCCTTAATCAACCGCCCGGTTTCGATGAACGAGCGGCCTACCCGCCATAACCTGCGGCATCAGGCGCTGGCAGGCGGGCCGTTTGTCTCGACCTTTCACTCGCTCGGCGTCCATATTTTAAGAGAACAGGTCTTGAGAGCTGGATTGAAACGACACTTTGTCATCTATGACAGAGACGACAGCAAGAAAGCCATTAAGGAAGCTCTTGAAAAGGTAGGGTTGGACCCCAAAGTCCATGAGCCGGCTAAAATTATGAGCATAATCTCGAAAGAAAAAGGCGCGGGAGTTACAGTTAGCGATTATAGAGAAAGGCAAGGTTACGGATATATCGCCGAAGTGGTGTCTCAAATTTGGCCGGAATACGAGAAAATTTTGACGCGGGACAACGCACTCGACTTTGATGACCTTTTGGTAAAAACTTTCAAGCTCCTGAAAGAAGAAGCGGATATTAGACGCTATTATCAAAATATTTGGGAGTATGTGCATATTGACGAATACCAAGATACCAACCGCTTGCAATACGAGATTTCCAGAATGCTCGTGGGCAAAGAGAGAAATATCTGTGTAGTGGGCGATATAGACCAAAACATTTACTCCTGGCGGGGAGCGGATATTAAAAATATTTTGGATTTCGAAAAAGATTATCCGGAAGCCGAAGTGGTAACGCTTGAAGAAAATTATCGTTCCACCAAAACCATTCTTGAAGCGGCCAATGCCATCATTGAGAAAAATAAAATACGCCGCAAGAAAAACCTGTTTACTTCCAATGGTTCCGGCGAGAAAATTTCCTTATTTACCGGCTCCGATGAAGCAAGCGAGGCGGAATTTATCGCCAATAAAGCCGCCGAGCTTATTAGGGGCAACGTTGGTCCGGAAGAAATCGCCGTACTGCACCGGGCAAATTTCCAATCTCGAGTGCTTGAAGAAGCTTTTTTAAGATTTGATATCCCATATCAAATCTTAGGCACGCGATTTTTTGAGAGGAAGGAGATTAAAGATATTACGGCTTATCTGCGAGCGAGCATCAATCCGGAAAACCTTTCGGACCTTAAGCGCATTATTAATGTGCCGGCGCGCGGCATCGGCAAAACAACAATATTGAAGATTTTTGGCGGACGGGAGTCGGAACTTTCCGCAAGCATTAAGGCGAAAATTTCCGGTTTCAGAAAACTGCTTTTCGAAATTAAGAAATTTTCGCGCGAACGTAAGCTTAGCGAAACCATTGCCTTCATCATCAAAGAATCCGGTCTCGAAGCAGAGTTTAAAAACGCGAAAGACGAGGGTGAAGCCAGACTTGAAAACGTCTACGAGCTTGTAAACTACGCTTCACGCTATGATAATCTTTCGCCGGAAGAAGCAGTGCTTCAATTTCTCTCCGACAGCGCGCTTCAGAGCGATCAAGATGAATTAAAAGAGGAGAAAAAAGCCGTCCGCCTGATGACGATACATGCTTCCAAAGGTCTTGAGTTTGATGCCGTCTTTATTTCCGGACTTGAAGAAGGGCTTTTTCCGCACCAAGGCCTCGGAGATGAACACAAAACGCCAGAAGAGGCGGAGGAAGAGAGAAGGCTCTTCTATGTTGCAGTTACCAGAGCGAAGAAAAAACTTTTCCTATCATACGCGGAAAGCCGAATGATATTTGGCCGAAAGCAAGCCAATATCCCTTCTCAGTTTATCTTCGATATTCCGGAACATTTAATTAAAGATGATGCTATTGAATTTTAAAAAATCATTAGGGCAGCATTTTTTGAGAAGCGAGAGGGCTTTAAATAAAATTGTTGAGGCGGGCAACATTAAGCCGGGCGAGACCATATTAGAAATAGGTTCCGGTGCAGGCGCGCTGACGGAGAAGCTTTTAGCAACTGGTGCAAAAATAATTGCGGTAGAGAAGGATGACCAACTTTTCGAATTACTTAAAAACAAATTCGGCGACCAACTTACTTTAATTCACGACGATATATTAAACTTCCAAACTTCCGAACTTCCAGCTTACAAACTTATCTCAAACATACCCTACAACATTACTGGCGCGATTCTGAAAAAGTTTCTTTCAGCGGACAAAAAACCGGAAAAAATAGTGCTTTTGGTTCAGAAGGAAGTGGCGGAAAGAACCATTGCCCGGGATAAGAAGGAGAGTGTCTTATCGGTTTCGGTCAAAGCGTACGGAAAACCTCACTACATAGAGACCGTTAAAGCCGGCTCTTTCGCCCCGGTACCGAAAGTCGATTCGGCTATTATATCCATTGACAATATTCTCGGAAATTTTGACGAAAAAAACTTTTTCAAGGTACTACGGGTCGGGTTTAGCTCTAAGCGTAAGAAGTTGTTCTCTAACCTCTCGAATACTTTTGCCAAAGAGAAGGTCGAGAGCTCTTTCAAAAAGCTTGATTTGGACCCAAATATCCGAGCGGAAGACTTGAGTGTGGAAAATTGGAAAAATCTGGCTGATTGTCTGATATAATTTGAGTAATATGCGACAAAGATTAGCGTTGGCTTTTTTAGTATCGACCACTATCATCGGAGCGGCCTTATGGCAGCGAGTTTCTACGACCAGTTACGTCAAACCTGCTTTGGAAATTACGCCGAAATTAGATGTCTACCAAGGCATATCGGACGAGGATTTCGTAAGAGACTTTACTGAACCCACAAAGGCAGACTCAACAGTGGCGGAAAAACCTCTCACTAATACCGACATCATTGGCAGACAGCTCGTTTCTGACTACATTGGACTTGTAGTTAAGGGCGGAGCAGGGACTGAAACCATTAATACTCTGGCAGAGCAGTATGCTTCCATTGTTCCAAGCTTAAATAAGAGCGCGAAATTAACTTATACAGACATCCGAACGGCGCCAACAACCGAAGACAATCTTAAATATTATGGTAATGAGATTGACAGAATTTATGTGTCTTATTCTGAACTGATAAATAAAGCTTATTCCTCTAGCCGCACAGCATATTATTCATTTGCGAAAGATGCTGTGCCAGCATACTTGCAAATTATTGAAGATATTAAGATGCTGTCGGTCCCACTTCCCCTAGCATCAACTCACTTGGAACTTATTAATCTTCATCTTTCTAACTTATCTGCAGCAGAATCGATACAAAAAGCAGAAGAAGATCCGCTGACGGCTTTTGCAGGATTTATTGCCATCAACGACAACTCGGAAAAAGAGATTGCTTTGCTTAAAGAAATTGAGCAGACCATACAAATAAATGCGAAGTAAAATTCTTCTATTAATTATAATATTGTCGAACTTTCTACCGATATTTGTTTCTAGAGCAGAAGCTCAATTCGGTGGGATTGTCCATGACCCTGCACACACAGCAGTTACTGCGGCGGAATCAACAAGAAAAATTGTCAAAGATACCTTGGACACTGTCGCGAGAATTGCGGCTCAGATAGCTATTCAGAAAATTGTGAACTCCACCATATCATGGGCTCAGAACGGTTTTGAAGGAAATCCGGCTTATGTGACAGATCCGAAGCAATATTTTGCCAATGTGGCAGATGGCATTGCTGGGGACTTTATTGCTGGTAACGATCTCAAGTTTCTCTGTTCTCCTTTCCAAGTAAAAATCAGGCTTGCTCTTCGTAATCAGTATCTAAACGAAAACCCATTTCAATGCACTTTGACAGACGTCGTGGATAATATCGAAGGTTTTTATAATGACTTTAATCAGGGAGGCTGGGATGCATGGTTTAGTATGACTCAAAACAGTTCTAACAACCCTTATGGAGCATATCTGGACGCTCAGATTGAGCTCGATAAGAGAATCTCTGATAAACTCGAGCTAACACAGTCCCAGCTTAACTGGGACCAAGGGTTCATTAGCTGGTCAGAGTGCCTTAAGTACAATCCTCCGGCCATGATCAAAAATCCAAACGGAGATGGGTACATACCTAATCCGGTAAGCATCCCGGGGAAAGCGACAGGTGAGTGTGTTGAACGTAGCCCAACAAAAACTCCTGGTTCAGTCATCAAGGCTGGCTTAGATAAAGTCCTGCCGGCGGGCATGGAGAGGCTCATTAACGTCCAACAAGCAGACCAACTGATAGAAGCTTTTGCAACCGGTATTCTTCAAAGATACGTCTTTGGTTCTCAAGGGTTATTTAAACGCGGCACTCCCGCAGTCCAAAATCCTACTAACGCGGCTTCTGTTTATCCACAAGAGCTGCCTGAAAATTTGTGATGAAAAAACTTTTATCAAATTTATACAGTTTGACCGCCATAATATTCACGGCATCTGTTATTACGGGAATCTTCTGGCCGCAAAATGCAAACGCTTGCGGGCTAGATGGATTACTAGACTGTCTTACCGTAATACCCGGCCATCTAGCTACAGACGTAATTCTGCAGTTAGCGAGCTGGCTGACTTATATTGGGGGAGTAATTTTAAATTTCGTTGTGCAATTTACCGTAGTAAACATGAAGGCGCATCTTTCACAAGCGGGCGCTATAGATAAAGCATGGCGAACTATCCGCGATGTGGCCAACATGGGTTTCATTTTTATCTTGCTCTATGCAGCCATTAAAACCATCCTCGGAGCAGGCGATGAGACTAGAAAACTGATTGTAAGAATCATCGTGGTGGCGGTGCTTATAAACTTCAGTTTGTTTTTTACCAAATTTGTCATTGACGCCTCCAATATGCTTGCCGTTACTTTCTATGACGCAGTGGCGCCGGGAGCCACAGCAGAAAACTACAGTATCGGATTATCTTCCAGCCTGATGGAGCCGTTGGGAGTACAGTCAATCTGGAAGGCGGGTGGCGGCAACTTTTTCAAAGGTAATAACCTTCTGATTATAGGAGTGATGGGGACCATAATGTCTCTTGTGGCGGCATTCGTATTTTTTGCCATATCGATTCTTCTTATCATACGGTTTGTAGTACTTATTTTGGTAATGGTGCTTTCCCCAATAGCATTTCTCGGCTACATTTTGCCGGCAGCTGAAACATACCGGAAGCAGTGGGTAGATGCTCTCATTGGACAAGCCTTTTTTGCTCCAATATATTTCATGCTCACCTGGATAGTGATTGTCATATCTCGCGGACTCTTAACACGAGGCGGTGATTTGGCATCCGCTTTAGTCGGGGTGGCGGGCGCTAATGGTGAAAATGTGGCAAACCCAGGCGCAATAGGGCTTTTGGTGAATTTCATCATTATGATTGTGCTTTTAATCGCCTCAATCATTATTGCCAAAGATTTTGCCTCGAAAACCCCGGGTGGAGTGAGTAAGCTAATGGGAGCGGCCATGGGTTGGGCCGGGGGAGCGACTCTGGGCGTAGCTGGAAGATTTGGTAGAGGCACTGTTGGCAGTTTTGCGGCTGCCAAAGCAAATGATGAGAATTTAAAGGCTAGAGCTCGAGCCGGAGATATTGGAGCTAGGCTTCAGTTGGCTACAGCAAATAAGTTGGCCAAATCGAGTTTTGATTTGCGTGGCACAGGATTAGGAGGAACACTTGGTGCCGGCAATGCTAAAAAGGGCGGATTTCTCCAGGACCAAAAAGATAGGGCTAAAGCATTTGAGAAATACAAACCGGATCAAAAAGAAATTGATAAACTTAAAGAAGGACTCAATAAAGAAGCTGAAACAGCCGTTCCAAAAACACTAGAACAAGCTACCGCAGAAGCAAGACTCAAACAATTGAGGAAAACTTCTACGCAAGGATTTAGTGATGAACAAATTAAGGCTCACAAAGCTAGACTCGAATCAGCTAGAGAGGAGGTAGAGCAACATAAAGAAGAGCTCGCTGAAAAAAGAACTGAATACAAAGAAGCCCAGCCAGCTCATACAACCGTTAAGAATCTTGAAAACAGCATGGAGAGTATGGCGAAGGCTTCTGAACAGAGGGGGCGCACTGTCAGGCTTGGGGTACCATTCACTAAATATAGCTGGGCTATTCCTGCTTCCGGATATATTCCTGGTCTCGGTGGTAAAGACAGAGCCGCAGCAATAAGAGCCGCAGCGAAAGGAAAATCTAATAAAGAAAAACTAGCCGAGGCTGCGGCCGCTGTGGCAAAAGAAGATGCTGAGGCGAGCGGCGAAGCTAAGTCCGAAGAAAAGCCAAAGGAAGAAGGTGGGGAGGAAAAGAAGGAAACATAATGGAACAAGATACTGATAAATTAATAAAGGAGCAGTTCAAAACTTTGCCGCAAAATCTGCGACGTGCCATTGAGGCTGTGCCGTGGAAAACTTTGGTTCAACAAATCGGCAAGGAGAACGGACTGGATTCAGAACAGATTGAATCTTTAGAAAGAGAGACGATGTTTATTATTTATGCTTTTGAACCTGTGGAAGATTACGTAACGAACATTATAAGAGAGGTAAATATATCCGAAGAAGCTGCCGGTACAATTGCTCAATCTGTAGGCGAAAAGATTCTGGATTACATCTCTAAACAAGCTGAAGAATTTGAAAAAGAAAATACAAAACCAGCAGTTCCGGAAATCAAACCTGATATTCATCCAATGACCCGCCTGCCAGCGCCTGAAGCCGCAGGCAATGGCGGGCAGGTAGAGCCGGGAGAGGCGGCACACGATGTGCCACACCAACAACCAACGATTAGCGACAGACAACATGCAACTAACTCTACGCCAAAGGTTTCAGTGCCAGACTATAGGTATCCGCACGGAAAGGATCCGTATCGTGAACCTATATAGTGACTAACAATCGACGACCGACGACCAACAACGAATTCGACCATACTTGCTACTGCTGTGGGTTGTAAGTAGTTAGTTGTCAGTTAGAGAATTCGAATCCCGTGTAACTGGGTTCGAATTCTCTTTGATATCCAGACTCCACGTCAGTTCCTTCAATTTTGATTCTGACAATTTTGGCACCTGCACTTGTTCAATCTTTTTACTTGATTCTTGATTCGCGCTTCTTGATTCAGGTATTTTGTCCTCTTTCTTCCAAATATAAAGCTTATTGGTCAGATAGTATTTCACAAATGTCTCTACCGTATATATGAATGGCTTCTCGTTCACTTTATAAAAGGCCAGCGCCATAGCCAAGAGAACGATGGGACTGGCGATAATTATCGCCAGAAATTTCGGCAGAAAGGTAAAAAGGACGACTGTCACTCCTATACCGCCGGCGACGTAGATAAATTGTTTGAACGTCAGCGGGCCGAAGATTTTGTCTTCCACTTCGATAAATTGAGGGACTTGGAATCTCATGGAGCAATTATAACAAAAAATATTGCTATAATTGCTTACCAACAACCCACAACTAACCACCAACAATATGAATCAATTCCGGTTCCGAGAATGGCCAGTTTACAAAGATGCTCAGAAATTATTTTCCCTACTTCTTGAAGTAGTAAGAAAAATGCCAAGAGAGTACAGATTTGAGTTGGGAAGTCAACTTTTAAGGTCGGGTTCATCAGTCATTCTCAATATTGCCGAGGGTTCAGGAAAACAATCGGAAAAAGAGTTGAACAGATTTATCGAAACAGCCCTTGGCTCTGCTTACGAAACTTTGGCGAACATTGATATTCTAAAAAATAACAAGTTGATTAAGAATGATGATTTTACTTCAGCACAACAGGTCATTACTGGTATTTGCAACCAGTTGGGAGCTTTCAAGAAAAAGCTCGATTTATAACTAGTTGTTGGTAGTCGGTTGTCAGTTGTGGGTTATAATGAATTCGTGGCTACTACGACTAACGCAACTCAAGAATTTGTCCCAATCAAAGAAGTGCGCGACGGCATCGTGTTGCTCAAAGATGGGGGCATGCGCGCTATTCTTCTCTGTTCTTCCTTAAATTTTTCCTTAAAGGCGGAAGACGAGAGAAACGCCATTCTTATGCAGTTCCAGGATTTCCTTAATTCGCTTGATTTTTCAATAGAAATACTTGTTCAATCGCGCAAACTCGACATCAGGCCATACATCGCGCTTCTTGAAAACCAGCTGAAAGCCCAGACCAATAATTTAATGAAAATTCAGGTGCGCGAATACATAGAGTTCATCAAAAATTTTACCGAAAATACCAACATCATGACCAAAAACTTCTTCATCGTGGTGCCTTACAGCCCGGCCTTTATTAATACAGGAGCGGTTGGCGGTATTGGCTCCAAACTAGGCCTTTCAACCCCTAAGGAAAAGGCCGGGAATGCCGAAGCAAGCTTTGAAGAGACAAGAAGCCAACTAGAGGAGCGGCTTTCGGTCGTCGAACAAGGCCTCGTTCGCACTGGCATTAGGGTCGCAAGGCTTGGTACGGAAGAAATCATCGAGCTCTTCTACAAGGCATTTAATCCGGGAGAGACAGAAAAACCAATAAAAACCATTTAACATGAGTATCTTCGGAAAACTTTTTGGAAAAGGAGAAAAAAAGGTAGATATTTCTTCTATCTTGCCTCAAGAAATATTTGAGGCGGGGGTACTCGAGCTCAAAGATATCATCGCCCCTTCTGCCCTTAAAATTACTCCGAAGGAAATCAATCTGGGGGAGAAGATACTAAGAAGTTTTTTTGTAATCTCTTACCCAAGATTTTTGGCGGAGGGGTGGTTCTCGCCGATTATCAATATGGACAAGGTTTTTGACGTCTCAATCTTTATACATCCCATTGAAACTTCCAGGGTATTGCGCCAATTCCAAAGAAAAGTGGCGGAAGTACAATCTCAAATTCACACGAGAGAAGAGAAGGGACTAGTTCGCGACCCGATGCTTGATGTGGCTTACCAAGACCTGGAAAATCTGCGAGACCAGCTTCAGCAAGCGCAAGAAAAGTTATTTGATGTGGGACTTTATATAACCATATACGGAGACTCCGAGTCTGAACTCGACAAAGTCGAAACAGAAATTAAGTCAATATTGGAATCGAAGCTTATTTATGTGAAGCCGGCGCTTTTCCAACAAGAGCAAGGCTACAGAAGTAGCTTGCCATTGGGTAACGACGAGCTTGCGGTGCATTCCAAACTTAATTCTTCCCCTCTTTCGTCGCTCTTTCCATTTACTTCCTTTGACCTGACTTCCGATAAAGGAATTCTTTACGGCATAAACCGGCACAACTCTTCTCTCATCCTTTTCGACCGCTTCAGTCTTGAAAATTACAACTCCGTCAGTTTCGCTAAAGCGGGCGCCGGCAAATCTTATGCCACCAAACTGGAGATACTGCGTACTCTTATGTTTGACGCCAATGTTATTGTCATTGACCCGGAAAATGAGTATGAATACATGGCTGAAGCGACCGGAGGCAGATACTTTAAGATTTCTTTAAATTCCGAGCACCACATAAATCCTTTTGATTTGCCTATCCCGGGTCCGGATGAATCTGCGGCAAACGTCCTGCGTTCCAACATCATCAACTTGGTGGGACTTTTCAGACTAATGATGGGTGGCTTAACGGCCGAAGAAGATGCCATTATCGACCGCGCTATTACAGAAACTTACGCGCTCAAAGATATTACGGCCGAATCGGATTTTACCAATGTCGAACCGCCCCTGATGTCGGACTTCGAGCTGGTACTCTCCGGCATGGAAAGAGGAGAATCCTTGGCCCAAAGGCTTTCCAAATACACCAAAGGCACTTGGGCGGGCTTTATCAACCGACCTTCAAACGTTGATATCAACAAAAAATTTATCGTCTTTTCTCTTCGAGACATGGAGGACGAGCTCAAGCCCATTGCCATGTATATCGTTACTCATTACATATGGAATGCCATCAGAAAAGAGCTGAAAAAACGCCTGCTCGTGGTGGACGAAGCATGGTGGATGATGAAAACGGATGATACGGCATCGTTTCTCATGGGTTTGGTTAAGCGCGGGCGCAAATATTTCCTAGGCGTAGCGACTATTACTCAAGATGTCGGCGATTTCTTGAAGTCTCCATACGGAGTGCCCATTATTACCAACTCGGCCATTCAGATTCTGCTCAAACAATCTCCGACTACTATCGATGAACTGCAAAAAACATTTAACCTGACCGAGGAAGAGAAATACCTTTTGCTTGAGTCTGACGTGGGAGAGGGAATATTCTTCGCCGGACTCAAGCATGTGGCGGTAAAAAATATCGCTTCTTATACCGAAGACCAAATCATTACTTCCGACCCTTCACAAGTATTGGCCATCAAACAGGCCAAAAGAGAGGCCGAGGAAGATAGGGAGGAGATAGCGCAAGCAAAGCAAGAGGAGTTAAAGAAGGCTGCTGATTTAAATGGATGAGAAAAAAGAAAAGAGTTTAACAATAAGCACCATTGCTCTAATGGCAATTATTGGCTTATTTTATGATGTTTTGCAAACAGCCTTTAGTTGGCTGGGTTTGGGGGTATTGATTATACCCATATTTTATCTTCACTTTTGGCTATGGTTCAGACTTCGAGGAGTTAAATTTATAAGCATGAAAAGAGCTCCTACCTTAGGCATTGGGGCTCTTTTAGAATTTTTAACTGCCGGAATCATACCTGGTTTCACCTTTATTGTTTTAAGAACGGCACTGGATTATAAAATCAAGAAAATTGTCCCCGCATTAGATATAATAAAGAAATGAAGGAACAACCGACAACCGACAACCGACAACCGACAATTTATTTCAGGTTTATTTTTTTGCTGTTGGTCGTTAGTTGTTTGTTGTTTGTTAGCAAGGTCCACGCGCAAAGCGTGGACATCCTCTGGCAAGGCGAAACCTATACTCCGCCGTTTTATCAAGGCAAGAGTCTGTGGTCCACGCAGTCCATGATTACTTTCGTCGCTATTCCAAACGGACTGGGAAACTCCTCCAGTCTTGACTTTAGATGGACCAGAAATGGCACCGTGATTGGCAATAGTTCTGGGAGAGGTAAAAATACCTTTTCTTATCTTGATTCGGTGATATCTAAACTGCAAAAGATTGAGGTCGAGGTGCTATCCGGAGAAAATGTGCTGGCTAAAAGCTCCGTAGAGGCAAAGCCTATCAAACCGGCCTTGAGCGTTTACGAGAATAGTCCTTTATATGGCTTTATGTTCCATAAAGAAATCTCGGGTAATTTCAAACTGAAAGAGAAGGAGGTAACTTTCACGGCTTTTCCATTTTTCTTCAACACCAATACGCGCGCTAATGCCGACATTATTTATGAATGGGTAACCAACACCGGCGAAACAGAGGAGAAAAATTCGGTGACTTATAGAGTGCCTGAAAATGCTTTCGGCTCTTCTCAAATTTCGCTTCACGCGGCAAATAAAACCAGCATTACTCAGGACGTAAATAGAGGTTTCTTGGTAGAATTTGGCCAACAATGAACCAGCTACTTGCTAAAATTACTGAATACGAACTCTTAACTCCGTTGCCAATAGGGCCGGGCGCTACTAACTTAGACAAAGTTACGTTGGCTACATATATCCCGGGTATTGTGAACCTCGTTATTGGTATCGCCGGAGTGCTTGCGGTAGTGATGATTATTTATGGGGGCATTCAGTATATGTCGACAGACGCTTTCCAAGGCAAAAACGACGCCAAAGGCACTATCAACCACGCTATCTGGGGTCTTGTGCTTACCATAGGCGCCTGGCTGATTCTCTATACGGTAAACCCGAAACTTTTGGATTTTAATTTGGATATACAACAGCAAGATTTGGGGGCGGCGCTCACTCCACCAAACATACTAACCGCAGAGGAATTAAGAACAGACTCATCTATAAGAAGTGACCTGGGAAATGCAAGAAATGATAACCGCGTCGCAATAACGCCATATACTGGACCTTGCTACGGAACCGTGACAACAGGTTGTGTGAACGTAGATAAATTACAGAGAAGCGTGGTTGATGGATTAAAGACACTTGCGAACTACTGCAAAGAGTGCGGAACGATTATTATCACTGGCGGGTCAGAGGGCGGACACACTACCAATTCCCTGCATGACCGAGGACTAGCCGTTGATATTAGTCAGAATGCTCTCTTAAACGCAGTTATTACTGCAAACGGAGGACTAACTAAAGAAGGGCGTACCGTTGGAAACTTGAGTTTGGTTGAATGCGCTACATACACTAACACAAATTTCCCAGGCAGGTTTCTATGGGAACCAACCGGTGCCACCTGTGGCGGTGACGTAAAATCCTCAAATGACCACTGGCACATATCATATTAAATGAAAAAATTATTATTCATTCTCATAATTTTAATACTTACCGGGCTCGGCGCATGGTTTTGGGTAACCGGCAACAATATCCCTATTGTAGAAACTGTTTTAAATAATCTGCCATTTGGTTCGGAGGAAAACATACAACCGACAACGGACGACCAGCAACCATTCGGAACAGACTCGCAAACACAAAATGAGGAGAGTGGGATACAAGTATCTGCGGCGGGGAAATTTATACAGATTTCAAATGCCCCTGTTGCGGGATTTGTGATTTTAAAAACTGTCCGATATGTAGACAGAGCCACTGGCCACATTTACGACTTTAATTTTACCACAAAAGAAAAGATTAAAATTACGAACCAAACTCTGCCGAAAATTTATGAGGCTCGCTTTAAGCCTGATGGCAATACCGTCCTATTTCGTTATTTGAAAAATGATTCTGATAGTGTAGAAAATTTGTCTCTTGTTCTAACTCCTCCCAAAGCTACTTCCACTTCACTTTTCACCATTACATCCACATTTCTGCGCGGATATACTGGTCCAATCGTGATTAATTCTCCCTTTACCAACTGGGCGTTCTCTGAAGGCAGTAAAACTGTCGTCTATACCAAACCTCAAAGCGACGCTCCCGGATACGCCTATTTTACAACAGCTAATGGAGGTTTAAGTAAAATTTTAGGGCCCTTGAACGGTCTTGTAGTTAATGTGAATTCCGTTGGCAACCGCATACTTTACTCATACATGGAAGATGGCAAAACAAAATTATTTGCCAAAAATTTTACCGGCGGCAAGGTTGTTAAAATTTTACCGGCGACATTGGCGGATAAGTGCGCGTGGAGCACAAAGGACGCTGGAAGCGTAATGTGTGCGGTGCCAAAAGACGGTATTGGAATGGACGAACCGGAAAATTGGTACCGCGGCAATACGTATTTCTCCGACCGAATATGGCTTTACGATACCGACACAGAAGTCGCCGAACTTATCGCCGAATCCATGAATTTAGATATCTATCAGCCGAAACTTTCCCCGAGCGAAGATTATTTGGTTTTTATAGACAGAAATGACTTGAGTTTATGGGCACTTAAGCTCGAATAGGTTTGATTTTCCTCCTTACAAATAATTCCTGTGCGATGCTAAATAGATTAGTGGTAAGCCAATATAGAGCGATGGCGCCAGAGATGCTATAGGAGATAAAAAATACTATCACGGGGAAAAAGTACTTCATCTGAGACTGCATACTGCGGGTAAGATTATCTCCAAATGATTGGCCCGTAGGGACCGGTTGATTTTTAGTCGAAACCTTGAACTGCACGAAGGTGGAGAGAGCGGCTAATATAGCCAGAACCGCGCTTTTACCGGTAATATCCATAAAACCGAGAAACGTTGTGTTTATATGTGCGGGAACTTTTACAAATGAGTACAAAAAAGCGGGGTTAATTTCCGAGAAATGGAGAAAGATGCTGTAGAGCGCCAGAATGACCGGGATTTGAATGATAACGACCAGTATTCCAGAAAAAGGATTTACCCTTTTTTCTCTATATAAGGCAAGGGTCTTTTTAGCCTGTTCTTCCGGTTTGTCTTTATATTGCTCCTTTATTTTAGCCAAATCCGGGGCGATTTCGGCCATTTTCATCTGAGTTAGTACCGCTTTGCGAGATAGAGGAAAAATAATGAGTCTGACGAGAATTGTTAAGATAACGACAATAAGTCCGGCATCCGCCCAGGGAATCACTTTGAATAAAAACACCAGGGTATTGTAAAGCGGGTCGAAGAAAAAAGTATGATATAGGAAAGACATTTACTTGTGGTGAGCTTGTCGAACCATTATACTCGAAATTTCAGCTTCTAATTCTTTACCCCTGATGTTCTCGGCGCCGGGTTTAGCGATAATAAAATAATTGGCTGGCTTGAGACGAGATTTAAGTTTTTGCATAACCGGACGCACTCTCCGACGAATTTTATTTCTTATAACCGCCTTCTTAGAAATTTTTTTAGATATAGAAATAATTATTTTTATAACATCGCCTCTAGTAACCCTTAAATAAAAGTGGGCCATTACACAGATAAGCGCTTGCGGCTTTTTCTTCTTCTGTTACGGATGGTGCGCTTGCCGGTAGAGGTTTTCTGCCTTGAAAGGAAGCCGTGGGCGCGAGCTCGTTTGCGTTTTTTTGGTTTATATGTTGTAGACATTTATTCTCAACAAGTTATGAACATATTATAAACAATTTTTCAGCTTTTAACAAGTTAAAAACTAACTTTGAATAGGTATACTTGTTAGGAATAAAATCTAATGATGGACACCAGACAACTTTGGCAGAGAGTTTTAGTGGAAATTGAGCTCGGAGTATCGAGCGCAAACTTTACCACATGGTTTAAGGATACGAGAATCGTCAAGGAAGACGACGGGGTAGTAGTGCTCTCTGTCCCCAATGCCTTTGTAAAAGAATGGTTGGTAACAAAATACCACAACACCATCCTGAAAGGCCTCCGCGGCCTCGAAAACTCTATACACGCTGTGGAATATGTTGTAAATAAAGAGGAAATCCGCAAAAAGGACGACAAATTAAGAGAAAATACTTATGCTAAAGAGCTTCCTTTACCGGAAACTCAAGTCAATAAAGAGGATAACCTTAATCCGCGATACACTTTTAATAGCTTTGTCATCGGACCGTTTAATGAACTGGCTCATGCGGCTGCTCAGGCGGTAATTAAAAAGCCGGGCATCATGTATAATCCGCTTTTTATCTACGGCTCAACCGGCCACGGTAAGACTCACCTGATACAGGCGGTAGGAAATCAGATAAAAATCGCTTATCCCAGTAAAAGAGTTTACTACATGACATCTGAACAATTCGGGCAAGACTGTATGAATGCGCTCCAAAACCAGAGAATGCATATTTTTAAGGAAAAATACCGCAAATACGACGTTTTAATCGTGGATGATATCCAGTTTTTCTCCGAAAAGCAGAAATTTCAGGAAGAACTCTTCCATCTTTTTAATACTCTTTACGACAACAACAAGCAAATTATCTTTTCTTCCGATAAACACCCATATTTTATCACCGGTCTTGAGGAAAGGCTTAAATCGCGCCTCTCAGCCGGTATGACGGTAGATATCCCCGCGCCGGATAAAGAGTCTAGGATTGCCATTATTAATGCCAAGGCTTCTCAACTCAACATAATCCTTTCGCAAGAGGTGGTAGATTTCCTCGCCCACACCTTTGCGGGTAATATCCGGGACCTGGAGGGCGTTGTTAACACCCTTTTATGCCATAGCCAACTAAAAGAAAAGGAGATGTCGTTAGTAGACGTCAAAAATTACATTAAAAACAATATCAAGCCAAAGAAAACGGTGGCTGTTAAAGATGTGGTCAGAATCGTTTCTGATTTCTATAATATTAAAGAAGAAAGTATATACGAAAAAACCCGCCATAAAGAGGTAATCAAACCAAGACAAGTGATAATGTATCTTTTAAGAGAAGACTTTAATATTTCTTATCCCGCTATCGGTCAAAAGTTGGGCGGCCGCGACCACACCACCGTTATCCACTCTTGTGAAAAAATAAAAACGGATATTAAAGCAGACCAATTGCTTGTGGATGAAGTCGGGCAAATCCGGAATTTATTAACGGTATAATATGTGGAAAAGTAATATAAAAAAGATGGATAAGAAATCGGTTCTGGAAAATTCCAACAGTTATCCTCATTTAAAACTTAAAAAAAATAATACTTTATCTTTAAGTCATAACGTAGAAAAAGTTTTACACATATCCACACCCCTAATAACATTAATAAATTTCTATATATGAAAATAGAATGTATTAAAGAACACTTAGAAGAAGCTCTAAATAAGTCCAGTAAAATTGCCGGGAAAAACACCACCTTGCCGGTGCTTACCGGTTTATATTTCAATGCTCATCAAAATTCGCTTTCCATTAAAGCCACAAATTTAGATTTGGGGATATCCATAAACCTGCCGATAAAAGTTATTGAACCTGGAAATGTGGTTATTCCGGCGCAAATCATTTCCTCTTTCATTTCTTCGCTTACTAAAGACAGAAATATTTCTATTTCCACTAAAGGCCAGATACTGGAAGTTAAAACTCCCACAACTAAAACCAACATTAAAACTCTTCCGGGAGAGGATTTCCCGGTGATTCCGGAATTAGATGACGACAAAATTTTCCTTTTACAAGCTCGCGACCTTGTCTTTGGTCTGAAATCGGTTATCTACGCGGCCGCAATCGGAAGTATGAAGCCAGAGCTCTCTTCCATCTTAATTACTCACAACGAAGAGTTTTTAATCTTTACCGCCACTGACTCATTCCGCCTGGCGGAAAAGAAAATAAGAACGAAAAAAGCGCCAAATTTCAAACAAATTCTCCTACCTCAGAAAAATGCCATAGAAGTCATTAGAATTTTTGATAGAGGCGACGAAGAAATCTCTATTGCCGTTGAGGAACATCAGATTGCCATGCGTTCCGGCAATACTTACTTAACCTCACGCATTGTTGACGGCAACTTCCCGGACTACAAACAGATTATTCCTAAAAAAATTAAGACTAAAGCGGTAGCGCTTAAGCAGGATTTAATCAACTCGCTGAAAACCACCATGATTTTTTCCGATAATTTTAATCAACTTACCTTAAGTCTTTTCCCAAAGGCTAAACGGTTTGAAATTGAGTCGAAGAACGCTAATGTGGGAGAAAGCACGCAATCTATCGATGCGGTGCTTGAAGGCGAAGACCTTTCTATCAATATTAATCACCGCTACTTTACGGATTGTTTTCAGTCTATTTCAACGGACAGCGTTTCTTTAGAGTTTGAAGGTCAAGCTAGGCCGGTTATTGTCCGAGGGGTGGGAGATACAAGTTTCCTGTATTTAGTAATGCCGATGAACCAATCATAGGTGTAAGCCAGCGATTTATTGCATACTGCCAGTTGTTATACTGGGGGTCTGAACTTAATAGTTGACCATCAAAAAGCGGCTTATTAGGAGCAATTTGTTCTTTTTCAGGCGGGAAAAAACTCTCTTGCGGCAGGTTCGGCAAGATTTTATCCATAAGCTCTCGCCACATCGGCGAGACGATTAGTCCCGCCACTTTCTTTTCCATGGCGGAGTTGTCATTATTGCCCACCCATGCTCCAAGGGCGATATTGGGAGCATAGCCGATAATCCAGGCGTCCTTATAGTCGTTTGAGGTACCGGTCTTTACCGCTACATCTCGGGAAGATATATAGAGAGCTGAGCTAGGGCCGTACGCAGGCATACGGGCGGTATTGTCGGACAAAATATCAGAAATTAATCTCGCGCTTTGTTCCGGGAGCACTCTCTCAGGTGAGGCGATGTATTGGTCGAGGATATTACCGCTCGAATCTTCTATTCGAAGTATTGCGTTTTGCGGATTTCTTATGCCGTCATTTGCAAATACCGAATAAGCCGATGTCATATCAATAAGTGAGACGGAACCGCCTCCCAAAACGAGAGAGAGACCGTAATTTTTAATATCGGTTAGGCTTTCGATGCCCATACTCTCCGCTTGCGCTATGGAATTTTTAACTCCGGCCAAATAAAGCGCTTCAACCGCCGGAATGTTTACGGACTGGGCAAGAGCGTTGCGAATAGTAATCGGTCCGCGAAACTTGTCATCGTAGTTTCCGGGCGAGTAGCATTTATCATCCGTTGTAAAATTATCGGAAGCGCAGTTCGGATTGAATTGTATCTGGGTGTCAAATAGGAGCGTGTTGTCGGTATAACCTTTGTTGAAGAGAACAGAGTAAACAAATGGCTTAAAGGTTGAGCCAGGCTGGCGGTGGCCGGTGGCAGCGTTGAAGTTACCGTCGATTTCAGCGTCAAAATAGTCTCGCGAGCCGACCATAGCCAATGTGTCGCCTGTTTTTGGGTCGATGGCGATGATAGCGTTATTTTCTCCGTTAAATTTCTGTTTATTGATAGGGCCGTATTTTTTGGCAACTTCCTCAGCCTTTTCTTGTATGGAGTAGTCGAGAGTAGTGACAACTTTAAGACCGTTATTGAGGAGAGTATCTTCCCCATACTCTTTGGCCAACCGGTCGATAACGAAGAAGACAAAGTGCGGCGCTCTGATGCTGGCCGTGTTAAGTCTTGTTTTAAAGTCAACTTTTTCGGCAAGAGCTTGGTCGTATTCTTCCTGAGAAATAAAATTATTATTAAGCATTTCTTTGAGAACCAGATTTTTTCTATTCTCCAGTTCGTCTCGATGAGTGCCGTATGGCGAGTAGTAACTCGGCGCTTTCGGCAGAGAAGCAAGATGTGCCGCCTCGGCAAGAGTTAAATCCAAAGCACTTTTACCGAAAAAGCTTCTGGCAGCTTCCTCGATGCCGTAGATTGTGCCGCCATACGGGATTTCATTAAGATAAAGAGAAAGAATCTCGTCTTTTGAAAGGGAGTTATCGAGTTTCACCGCGAGTATTAACTCTTTAAGTTTTCTGGTCGGAGTCTTGTCTTTGGTAAGAATGGAGTTTTTTACCACTTGCTGGGTAATGGTTGAACCTCCTTGGCTAAAGGAGAGAGAGGTAAGGTTTACAAGCACCGCTCTCAGGAAAGAGCGAAGTTCAAAGCCGTGGTGGGAATAAAAATTTTTGTCCTCAATGGCAATAGTGGCGGCTTTAGCGTAGTAAGAAATGCTATTAATCGGGATTTCGGCGCGCCTCTGGTCGCGGGCCATGTCGTAAAGAAGAATCTCGCCGGTGCGGTCATAAATTTTAGTGGACTGGTCGATGCGGCGCTCTTTAATATCGGCGAGGTCGGGAATGCGGAGAGAGGCTACCCAAAGGATAAAGAGCCCTAAGAGAAATAGGAGACCGGTGGCGAATATCAAAGCAGCTCTGGAATTTAGAAACTTCCTGGTCATTTGTGGTGAGCTAGTCGAACCATGGTGCAAGAAAGGTCATTTTAGCATAAAATAGCCTCAATGCATAAAGACACGGAAGAACTGCTTTCTCGCGGCGTGGCCGAGATTATTGATGAAGAAAATCTCAAAAAGAAGCTGGCTTCCGGGAAAAAATTGCGAATAAAACTGGGCATTGACCCGACTAGTCCAAACATTCATTTGGGAAGAGCCATAGTTCTCTTGAAATTGCGCGATTTCCAGAAGCTCGGACATAAAGCCGTGTTTATCGTAGGCGATGCCACGGGCGTGGTGGGCGACACCTCGGACAAAGATTCAGAAAGACCAATGCTTACTACTGAACAAGTCAGGAATAATATGAAAAATTATCTCGACCAGGCTTTTAAAATTCTTGACCCGAAGGAAACGGAAACCCATTATAATTCAGAATGGCTTGGCAAGTTGGGATTTCTGGAATTAGCCGGCATGGCAAATCTTTTTAGCCTTCATGAGTTTTCTTCGCGAGAAGCGATAGCAAAAAGATTAAATGCCGGACAGCGGGTTTCCTTTCACGAACTTCTCTACCCGATAATGCAAGGATATGATTCTGTTGCCGTTAAAGCTGATGTAGAACTTGGGGGAACCGACCAGAAATTTAATCTGCTGGCGGGAAGGACTATTCAAAAATTCTACGGGCAAGAACCTCAAGACATATTAATGACTTCTTTAATAGAAGGCACGGATGGGAGGAAAATGAGTTCTTCTTGGGGTAATGTTATCAATTTGGTTGATAAGGCTAATGATATGTTTGGCAAGGTCATGTCTATCAACGACAAACTCATTGGCAAATATTTTGAGTTTTGTACTCGTGTGCCAATCTCGGAAGTGTCAGAGATTGTAAAAGGCCACCCAAAAGAAGCCAAGACGCGTCTGGCTTATGAGATTACCAAAATATATCACGGAGAAAGTGCCGCAAAAAAAGCGCAAGAAAATTTTGAAGAAACTTTTGCAAAAGGAGGAATTCCAGAAGATATTAGAATCGTACAAGCGGGCCAAAATGCTCCGCTCGCAGAAATTCTTTTGGAGCACGGACTCGTTTCTTCCAAAACAGAATTTAATCGCCTGAATAAAGAAGGCGCTATCAAAGAAATAGAAAGCGGTGTTTACCGCATCGGTAAACACCGCTTCATCCGCATCATTCGATCGAATTCGTAAGATTCGCGTTTTTACATCTCGTCCACGTCGTCGTAAGGCTCTTCTACATCAAGCTCTTCCTCAACGGCATCATCGAGACTTTCCGCTTCTCCGTCCAAAATCTTTTTATGCCGGTCTTCCTCGTCTTCCGGGGAGTGTTCCAGCTCATCATCTTTGAGAACATCGTCTTCCATTTTTCAAATCAAATTATTGATAATTTTTGAATGCACTTATTTTTATCAGATACCTTTTTGCGTTGCAAGGTGAGTTATCCACTCGACTCATTCTCGACAAGCTCAGATTCGCTCGTGGCAAGCCCCAGGCTCTTAAATAGTCGAAGCTAAGACCTCTAGTTCTTACAAAAGGCGAAATAAAAAGCTTAATGTAGCGTCTACCTGCCCACAATGATATAATCGATATATGGAAAAAGACGCTAAATACTACGCTAGCTTGTTGCCTCAAAGACTCTCGGTAAAAATAGAGAAAGACGATAATGGCCTTTGGGCACGAGTTAACGAGCTATCTCATTGCTATACTCAAGCAGCAAATGCAACAGAATTGATTGAAATGATAAATGATGCTGTGCAGACTCATTTTGAAATACCGGAATCTTTTAAAAAGGATGTTGGTTACTACATACCGCTTTCAGACGAACATGTAAAAGTTGAAGAAATGTTCCGTAAACTTATAGAAATTGAACAAAGGGTGTCTGCTGGATTCGACGTAGAGGAAACTCTTAATCTCTCTAACTCTGTGCTCTGCTAACACCACTGCTGTGGCAGATAAACCTAAACTAGCTTCCTGTAGTCCCGACGATGTGTTTAAAGCTCTAAAGAAGTTGGGTGGTTTTACTTTTTATGAAGGAGGGAAACATACTAAGATAATCCACATAAAAACTGGAAAAACTGCTACCATACCTAGACACTCAATCGTAGACAGAAACTTACTTCGAGACTTTGTAGAAGATTTCTTAGTCAGAGATTTGGGGTATTCGGAAGAAGAAATTTTTAAGCATTTGTGGTGCTAGCTAAATGGCAAATTCCTAAAGCGATTGCGTCTAATTCATCATCCAATCTCTTCTTTTTGCTTTCAGGTATTTTTATAAGTTTATTGACCATTGATTCTACCTGCGTCTTGTCCGCCTTGCCGTAGCCGGTAACAGCTATCTTAATGGCTTGCGGCGAGTATTCAAAAATTTCTAACCCTGCTTGAGCCGCTTCATAGATAACCACTCCCCGCGCTTCAGATACTTTCATCGCATTGGTAATATTTTTATTAAAGAATAATTCTTCTACGGCTAAAGCGCTCGGTTTCCATTTCTTAATTATCTTGCTTATTGCTTTACCAATTTCTAGTAAGCGCTCTTGGTGCAGGGACTTACGGCTGGTTTCTATACAACAGGAAAAAAGAAGTTCATCTTTTTCTAAAACAGCTACCCCAATGCGATCAAATCCTGGGTCAATCGCTAGAACTTTATTCAGCGTTCGTGTAGACTTCTTGGACTTCGTCATTATCTTCAAGTTCATTTATTAAATTTTCTAAAATTTTGCCATCTTCTTCTGAAACCAGAATCGTGGTGTTAGGTGTCCATTCATTATTTTCTTTGCTAAAGGCCCAACTGGCCGCGCGGGGCGCTGCCAGTTGAAGTCCATATTTCGACAAAATAAATTTCACTTCTTGCGCGGCTTTATTTCTATTGTTTGTAAGCGTTTCGATAATGAGAGCTGAGCCGCCAGGCCCATATGATTCGTAAGTAATAGCTTCAAGAGCTTCTGCATCTGAGCCGGAACCTTTTTTCACTGCGCGCTCGATATTGTCAGCGGGCATATTGTATTCGCGCGCTTTGTCTATGGCGGCGCGCAAGATTGGAGAGGTTACGTCGCCTTTCACTTGCCGCGAAGCAGTCGATATGAGTTTAGCCATCTTGGAGAAAATTTTCGATTTGGCCGCATCAGTGACTGCCTTCTTATTTTTAATCTTCGACCATTTGTTGTGTCCGGACATTGCGTAAATTATATTCGTTTCACTCATTAATTTACAGCAACTTCTTTTGTAAATTTGCCGGAGGAGTTTTACCTAAATGTTTATAAGCGTGGGGAGTGAGGACGCGGCCGCGCGGCGAGCGTTCGATGAAGCCAAGCTGTAGTAGATATGGTTCGTTAAACTCCTCGATGGTTGCTTCTTCTTCCGAGAGCGCGGCCGCCAGAGTTGACAGTCCGACCGGTCCGCCGCCAAATTTATCCGCCACTATTTCCAAAAGTTTCCTGTCCGAAGGAGAGAGGCCTTTTTCATCGATGCCTAGAAGTTTAAGGGTCTCATTAATTGTCGTCTTATCAAGCTTTTTCCTCTCCACTTGGGCGAAGTCGCGGGCGCGTTTGAGAAGGTAGTTGGCGATGCGTGGGGTAAAGCGCGAGCGACGGGCAATTTCCTTTTCCGCTCCACTTTCAATCTCTACGCCAATAATTTTGGCCGAACGGCGCAAGATTAGAGCCAGCTCTTCCTCTGTATAAAATTCAAGTCTGAATACTCCGCCGGAAAAGCGGCTGCGCAAGGGCGAGGAAATCATGGCCACCCTTGTGGTGGCGGCAAGCAGAGTAAATGATGGCAGTTCAAGCTGAAGAGTGCGCGCCGACGGCCCTTTGCCGATGATGATGTCGAGCACCCCCGACTCCATGGCGGGGTAGAGTACTTCTTCGATGGCCTTGTTTAAGCGGTGTATCTCGTCGATAAATATGATATCTCCCGGAGATAAGTTAGTGAGAATGGATGCAAGGTCGCCGACTCTCTCGATGGCCGGTCCGGAAGTGATTTTCATAGCTCTTCCGGTTTCTTTTGCCACAAGATGGGCAAGAGTAGTCTTGCCCAGTCCCGGCGGTCCGTAGAAAAGCACGTGTTCGGGCGAAGTGCCGCGTTCTGTAGCGGCCTGGATTAGGATTTTTAGGTTATCTTTGACTGCTTGTTGTCCAACATACTCTGGCCAAGCGGTAGGCCTAAGCTCGGTGTCTAAAAAAGCGGGTGTCTCCTTTTCGTTCTTCTTACTTGACATGAAAAATTTTATGTGCTAGATTCCAAAGGTTGCCGGGGGACTCCAGTTACCCCTCAAGTAGGACACTAGTTAGTGAATAATAATACTCCGAAGCACTCTGAAAGCCAATGCATTCTCTCGGTCGGTCGTTCAAGAAGGAAAGGATTTCATCTATTTCTTCTTGAGTCACTGAACCAAT
>JACOVQ010000005.1 GCA_016177225.1 Candidatus Zambryskiibacteriota bacterium | reverse complement strand
GCCGCCGCTTCAATATAAACATACTTGTAATATATCACATTATTGTCATAGGACACAATATTTGGCTATAATACATCTGTGAATATGAAAACCCCAACTTCCAAGCTTGGCAAAAACATCAAGTGTATACGCGAGCAAAAGAATATGACGCAAGGCGACATTTGCCGCGCGGTCGGGCTTGATCGTGCTCAAATGAGCAATATTGAAGCGGGCAAAGGCAATCCCACGCTTGCTACCATTGAGAAAATAGCCCAAGCGTTGGGAGTAACAAGTGACGAGCTTTTAAAAAAGTTATGGAAAAAATAAACGAGCAAACCGAAAATAAAGAGAAGTATTCGTTGGATTGGTTTAGGGAACGAGCTTTTTCGTCACTAAAAAAAGTTTCTGAGGGAGTTTTCGACTACTCTGACTCTTTGTTGTTATATATTCCTAGGTCAGATGAAGAATATGAAAAAATTCAACACGAGGGCAATCCGTATCACGAGATGATAACAGCACCTGAGCGAAAATATTTACTGCAAATAATGAAAGATGTTGTTGCTCGCTTGCCAGAAAATTTTGAATACCTTGACTTGGGACCAGGTTCTGAACACAAGGAACAATATGTATTTGATCAAATTTTGGAACAAGGAAAGAAATGTGTCTATAGGCCAGTCGATATTAGTGAGAAATTTCTCAATAAAGCAGCAGAGCGCGCAGAGAAGCAAGGAATACCTGTGGAGCCAGTACGAGCATCATTCGAAGAACTTCCAAACGTTCTTCAGAAATCGAACATACCTCGTTTTGTGTCTCTTGGACTTACGTATTCCAATTATGATCCACAGGAAATATTAAAACTTTTGGCGGATATAGCTGGTAGCAATGGATATGTATTCATAGAGGCTCAAATACGCGAAAGAATTGATATAAAACGACTTGTAGAAATTTATGCAAAAGATAGTTTATCCGTTACTACTGCAAAATTAAAACTTCTCGGGCTTGATGCAGAAGTAGATGTTGAAGACCTGCACGCAAATGAAGATATCCAAATGTGGTGCACCTTAAAAAAAGTCACGCCACGACTTACAGAAGTGGGACTGAAAGCCGGAGATAAAATTTTACTCTTTCAATCCTTACGCCCCTCAATAGACAAACTAAAACGCGACTTAGACGAGGCGGGCTTCAGTGACTATACAATGCTTGATGTTGGAGAATCCTTTGTGGGTGTTTTGTTAGAAAGGCCTTTACAAAAGGAGGATGAGGAAAAATAAAGTGAAAATAATTGTTCTATGAATGGGAGCAGACTTGTGCGCGCACTGAGTGGGTGGGGCAAGCACAAAGAGCTATCACGAACGCCACCGAAGCCACCGAGCGAACACAAAGCAACACCGAGCAGGCATCGTGAGCGGAGCGAGCGGGCCAGTGCGAGGTGTTTGCGAAGTGTGAGCGGACTACCGCATTACCGCAGAACGCGGAGACGGGAGCGCCTCGGGCCGACGCAAACGACGGAGAAAAGGCGGGCGTAAAACGGGCAAAAATGCTAGACTACACTTATTAGCCTCTTTGGAGGAGTGAAGCGGCGGCGGCAAAACCAAAAATTTCCTTCCTTTCAAATTTTCCGCTTCGCGGCGGGGGGTGTGGGGGGAGCCGCAAATAAAAATGATAGGAAATTTTTGGGTTTTGCCCCGCGCGAGCAAGGCGCGCGCGGCCGAGGCGCAAGTGTCATTCGTCAAAATCCTTCGGATTTTGCCCGAAATACATTCGAACTTCGTCCAATACACACCGCCAAAAATCGAAATCGGATTTTAGAGCCGAAATGGGGTCGCGCCGCAGGCGCGACACAAACGCATTCCCGCCAAAAATTCCCGAATCCAAAAGGTTTTTCCACGCTCCGCGTGGCTCTCTCGTTTGCCAATACAATTCTATGAATAATCAAACCAAAAAGTTTTTCATATATACTCGCAAGTCTACGGACGACAAAGACAGACAAGTCCGCAGTATTTCTGATCAGTTAGCGGAATTGAAAGATTTAGCATTGAAAGAGCAACTGGAAGCGGTAGATGTCTTTGTCGAAAAGCAGACCGCCAAAATACCAGGTCGCCCTGTGTTTAATGAAATGATGTTGAGAATGGAAGCGGGCGAAGCGTCTGGTATTTTGGCGTGGCATCCCGATAGACTTGCTCGCAACTCGGTAGATGGAGGAAAAATCATCTACCTCGTTGATACTGGCGTAATCGTAGAAATGAAATTTCCAACTTTTTGGTTTGATCCGACACCGCAAGGAAAATTCATGCTCTCAATCGCTTTTTCTCAATCCAAGTATTATGTGGACAATTTGAGTGAGAATATCAAGCGCGGACATAGAAACAAAGTGAAGGAAGGAATATGGCCTCAAATGTCGCCGATTGGATATGTGAATGAAAAAGGAAAAGGTATTGTGCCACATCCTGAACTTTCAATTTTAGTTAAAAAGACATTTGAGGCATATGCAACTGGAAACTTCACTTTGCGGGAAGTCCGCGACAAATTTAACGCGCTTGGATTGAAGCGAAAAAGCAGTAGAGAGCTTGCGGTGTCGAATTATCAAAAACTTCTCAAAAATCCTATTTACACAGGACTAATGAGATATAACGGAGAGATTTTTGAGGGCAAGCACGAACCGATTATTTCAAAGAAACTTTTTGATTCCGTTCAAGAAGTGATGAGCCGAAAATCTAAACCGCATAGCAAAGGTTTGAAACCATACATCTATCGCGGATTTTTCCGTTGCGGAGAGTGTGGCTGTTTCATTACTACGGAAACACAAAAAGGTCATAACTATTTGCGATGTACCAAACGGAAAAATCCTTGTACACAGAAGTATGTCCGCGAAGAGCTCATCACTTCTCAAATTCAAGAGGAAATCAAAAAAGTTTCTTTGCCTCTCGATTGGACAAAATGGATGATTGCCGAAAATGCAAAGGATCGGCAATCGGAAGTCCAATCGAGTACGCTTTTTGCAGATTCAATAAAAGCCGATATTTCTCTTTTGGAAACTAAAATAGAGAAGCTGATGAATGCTTATCTCGAAAGTGCGTTGTCGCTTGAGGAATATCGTGAAGCTAAAAACAAGTTAGTTAATCAAAATCAGCTTCTCAAAGAGAAATTGAGGGCTTTTGAGCAAAAAGCGAATAATCGGTTCGAACTTACGGAAAAGTTTTTGAAATACAATATGGAATTGGCAAACGACCGAACAAATGAAGAAAATACTCATTTGTTCAAAAAAGTCGGTTCGAACTTTCAAATTAAGGATCGAACCGTACTTTTTGAGCCACGCGGAGCGTGGAAAACCCTTTTGGATTCTGGATTCGGTGGGGGGAATGCCTTAGTGTCGCGCCTTCGGCGCGACCCCGCTTTGTCCGTTTCTTCTGATTCCGAATTTTGGCGGAAGCGGGAGGATTCGAACCTCCGAGGACCTTGCAGCCCTGGCAGTTTTCGAAACTGCTGCTTTCGACCACTCAGCCACGCTTCCATGCGAAGCTTAAATATACTAGCAAATTTGAAGAGAAATGTTAATATTTTTCGATTGCGCGGTTAGCTCAATTGGTAGAGCGCCACATTGACGTTGTGGATGTTATAAGTTCAAGTCTTATACCGCGCACCATGCCATCTTTTTTTGACCCGCAAAATATTCTCAGCACCGTCGGCTACATCGGATTATTTTTTGTTGTCTTTGCGGAATCTGGGATTCTATTCGGTTTCTTTTTTCCCGGTGATTCCCTTCTCTTTACCGCCGGTCTTATGGCTGGCACAGGCACTCTTAACATCTTAATCTTGCTTCTCGTTACTCCCGTAGCGGCCATTCTCGGCGATTCGGCAGGCTATAGTTTTGGAAAATGGATTGGTCCAAAGATTTTTAATAGAGAAGACTCATTTTTTTTCAATAAAAAACATATCAGTCGCGCCAAAGGATTTTATGAAAAATACGGTCCCAAGGCCATCGTCCTCGCGCGGTTTATGCCCATAGTCCGCACTTTCGTGCCGATACTCGCCGGAGTTGGCGAGATGAAATATAAAACCTTTTTTACCTACAATATTATCGGAGGCATTTTGTGGAGCGTTGGTTTTACCCTTCTCGGCTTTTCCCTCGGTAAAACTTTTCCCCAAATACAAGATTATATTTTCTGGGCCATCGGCATTATCGTTCTTGCTTCGCTTATACCCATGGCGATAGAGTGGTGGAAGAACCGCGACAGAAACTAACGAATGTGCAGATATAAGTAAATATCCTCCAATGCTTTGACGGCATCGCCGGCGGCGATGTTGTTCTGGTGGTAGAGGCCGTCTGTAGAATCGCCGGCGGCCCAAACGCCATTTACCGAGGCTCTTTGCGTCTGCGGGTCAACAGGAATTTGTCCATATTGGTTGAGAGGAATTAAATCTTTGACAAACCAAGTTGTCGGCACCAGTCCAATCTCGGCAAATACTCCCGTCACGGGAAGCTCTTTAGTCTCTCCATTTGTCTCGAAAATTACCGAACTTACAAATTTATCTCCTTTTATTTCTTTAAGCACGGCATTTTTAACCGCCTTCATTTTCGAATGAGAAAGCACTTTTTCGACTGTGATTTCGTCAGCTTTGAATTTATCGGAGCGATTTAAGAGAGTAACTGATTTTGCATAAGATAAGAGCTGCGCCGCTGTCTCAAAGGCGGCATTGCCACCGCCGATAACGGCCACATCTTGATTGGCAAAGAGCGGCCCGTCACAAGACGCGCAATAAGTAATGCCTTTGTTTTCAAACTCTTTTGCGCCCGGCACTTCTAATTTGCGGCGTGAACTGCCAGTGGTGACGAGAACTGTTTTAGACTCGTAAGAAGACTTGCTTGTTTCAGTTTTAAACCCGTTATCAATTTTAGAAATTTTATTGACAGGTTCGCCAGTTTTTATCTCCATCGATTCTCCCGCTACCGAGCGCAAATGCTTTTCAAGCATTTGCGCGAATTCTGGTCCAGAAATTTTAGGCGCGCCAATCCAATTTTCAATGCCGACTGAGTCCACGCTTTGTCCGCCGAAAGATTCGGTTATAAAAATTGTTTTCAAGCGCTTGCGCGCCGCATAAACGCCGGCCGCCACTCCGGCGGGACCGCCTCCAATTATTGCAAGGTCGTACATAACCTTATTCTACTTTAATTTGCTTCTTCGGAGAAATGATGGAACAGCGCTCCAATCGTCATCGGTGTCGCCGGAATCTTTGCCGACCTTAGCTTCAGCCTTTTTCTCTTCCACTTTTTCTTTAGTCGGCATCGCATTAAAAATCTTTCCTTTATTCTCATCTCCTCCGAATGTTTGGAAAAGGGAAGTGCCTTTTTTCGGGAAATTATCCGGGAAGTTTGAAGCAATGACGGTCACTTTAACCTCGCCTTTCTTAAGCTTTTCGTCTCGGATGGTACCAAAGATAATCTTGGCGTTCGGGTCGACGGATTCGGTAATAACGCGCGCCGCGTCCTGAATTTCAAACATAGTCAAATCGTCGCCGCCGGCGATGGAGAAGAGTACGCCCTTGGCTCCGTTGATTGAAATTTCCAGAAGAGGCGAGGAAATAGCGCCGCGAGCGGCATCCACGGCGCGGTTTTCTCCGGTGGCGGTGCCGATGCCCATAAGAGCTGCTCCAGCGTCTTCCATAATGGAGCGGATGTCGGCGAAGTCGATGTTGATAATGCCCGGAGTAGTAATGAGGTCGGATATTCCCTCCACCGCTTCTCTCAAAATATTATCGCAGATGGCGAAAGCATTTTTAGCGGTAATGGTTTTTTCGACAGTCTGAAGCAGGCGGTCGTTGGGGATGATAATCAGAGCGTCGACTACTTGTTTTAATTCCTCAATGCCTTGCTCGGCAAGCTTCATTCGCTGTGTGCCTTCAAAAGAAAATGGCTTTGTCACTACTGCCACCGTAAGGCAGCCATTTTCTTTGGCTGTTCGCGCCACCACTGGCGCCGCTCCGGTGCCGGTGCCACCTCCTTTGCCGCAAGCGATGAAGACCATATCCGCGCCCTTGATGGCTTCCTGAATTTCTTCTTTCGTTTCTTCCGCGGCGCGTTTGCCGAGGTCCGCGTTCATACCGGTGCCCAAACCGCGAGTTAAATTCTTGCCGATATGGATTTTCTTCTTGGCGAGCGAATGGTGGAGGTCCTGAGCATCGGTATTAACGGCGATGAAGTCAACTCCTTTAACCTTGGAGTTAATCATGTGATTAGTGGTATTTTTGCCCGAACCGCCGATGCCGATAACCTTGATTCTGGCGAAGGATTCTACCTCTGGTTTGATTTGTGGCATGAATTTTGTTTAAGTTTGTGCCAGTATCTTATCAGACCAAGTTTAAAAGAAAAGATACTAGACAAACTATGGTAAAAATTGTGAAAACCAGCGCCTAAAATTTTTTACTAGGCGCTTACCGTTTTCCGCAAGAGCTTTATTTCTTATACCCAGAGAACTCTGCTCATCGTCGGCATTAAGCCCCACGACGACGAGACCCACGGCAATAGCCCAGCTTCTGTCTTTAATTTTATTTTCTGCGCCATTGCCTGCCCGTCCCAGTTCGGAGGGCGGGCCGAAGTGGATTTCTGAAAGCTGAGTGGGAAGTTTCAAAACATGCTCCGAAGCAAGTTTCGTTCCGCTTGCCGCCGCGCTGCCGCCGGTGATGATGGAACCGCCGGGCAAAAGCCCGTCGCGGCCGATATTTCTTAAATGTTTTTCCACAAGGCCAAATATTTCTTTCAGCCGCTCTGAAATGATGTCTTCAAGCTTCTTTTTGGAATACATAATGCGCCGGTCGACGTCGAGTTTGACGTTCTCGGCGTCTTCAAGCGGAATTTTTAGTCCGAGAGCAATATCGTTGGTAATGTCGACTCCTCCAACGGGAAAAACTTCGAGAGAGGCGGGATTATTGTTTTCATATACCACCAGACTGGTCGTCTCGGCGCCAATATCGGCGAGCAGGCATCCGACCTTCTTTTGTTTTTTGGAAAGAGTGACGAAGCTTGCGGCCACCGGCGCCGCTACCACGTCGGCCACTTCGATACCGGCTGATTCGATAGTGCTAATGAGATTCGAAAGGTGATGCTCGAAGCAGGTAATGAAAAGCGCTTTTACTTCAAGTTTCTGGCCTTTGAGTCCTTGAGCTTCGCCCCACACTTCCTTGCCGTCAATCTTATATTCGACAGGCACGGTGTTGATAATTTTTTTATTCTGCGAGATGGAGGAAGGAATAGCGGCCTCGGCGGCTTCGAGCGCCAGGCCTATGTCGCGCTCGGTAATCTCGAGGTCGGCTCGCGAAGTTACGGTAGAGCCGGCGGCAGAGACGCCGCCGAGGCCGACTCCGCCCACCGAGGCGTAAACTCGCTTGATTTTAATGCCGGCAGATTTCTCTGCTTTAGCTGTGGCGGCCTGGACGCTTCTTGCGGCGTCAGCAGTGTTGGTAATGTAGCCGCGCGAAACACCCCGGGACTCGGAAGTTCCCATCCCGATAATTTTCGGTACCGCCATACCGTTCACGAAAACTTTTTCAGCGATAATAACTTTTGTGGTTGCGGTGCCGATATCAACGCCGGCTACGATTTGACGCGCCATTTAATAATTGTTGTTCTACCTTATTCATTTTAGCTCCATGTCGCATTCCTTTCAAATGCAATAGTGCGTGAACGAAGAGATGTTTTGTTCCAAACGGCTCGACGCGCGCCGGATTTATAAAAATTTCTCCGCTCGTTTTTGAAAGCGGGAAGGCCAGTACATTGACACTTTTATCCTTGCCGCGATAAGTGCGGTTGAGGCGCCTCATAAGGGCGTCTTTGGCTAGTACGAGCGAAAGTTCGTACTTTTTCCCAAGAATTTTATTCTTAATTCTTGTTCTACCTGCGTCTAGAGGATTTTTTAATTTCACTTACTTTGCCGAGCTTAATCAGTTCGGCGGTAACCTCTTTCTTCTTGAGATAATTGATAGTTTTGGCTTTTTTCGTGTTTCTGGAAGGGGTGCGCTCTTGATATCGCTTGCTTCGGACGCGGTTTAAGACGCCCGCGGCCTGTATACGCTTAGTAAAGCGCCGGAGAACGCTCAAATTATTTTCATTAGCGCCTTTCTTGACCTCGATATTTACCATAGCTTGCATTGCCGAGCTAATTTAACATAAGAAGAGAAGTAAGTCCAATTATCCTATCGGCTCAATATTATTCACATTTATAAATTTATAAATTTAATTATTTTTTTACATATACATTATAATTATCCTACCGGACATAAATAATGTATGGGTCAATTAGAAATTAGAAGTAGAAAAAGAAGCAGAAAGAAAAATCTTCAAAAGATGATTTTGAAGACGATAGCTATATCGGGCATTTTGGCTGTGGGCTTGCTGGCTCCTAATGTGGTAGGCGCTATGGGGAAGCTCGGATTCTTACCTCATAAACGCCAGAAAGAGTCGGTAAGTTCTTCTGCTAGTAAAATGGCCAAGAAAGGATTATTGAAATTTAATGGCAAATTTTATGAATTGACTCCACTCGGTCAGGTTCGTATGCGGAAATGGGAATTTGCCGACTTTAAATTACGGACACCAAAAAGATGGGATAAGAAATGGCGAGTCATCATTTTTGATATCCCCGAGAAGAAGAGGAAAATCAGAGATGAGATCAGAAGTCTTTTTCACAAAGCTAGGCTATACAGACTGCAAGATAGCGTCTGGGTTTATCCATATGATTGCGAGGATATCATTACATTATTAAAAACTGATTTCGGGGTGGGGAAGGACGTTCTATATCTTATAGTGGATGAATTGGAGAATGATAAATATTTACGCGAGTTCTTTGGATTACTTTAAATCATAATAATCTACACATACACTATTTTTATCCGACCGTATATAAATAATGTAACAATGTATAAAACAAAATATATAAAATAAAACAGGAAACCGGCCGAAGCAGGTTTTGTCAAGTGCGCGGGGAGAGATTCATTCGTTACAATATGCGTATGGATAAACCGAATACACCAACGCACGTTCCGAAGTTTGTTTTTAAAACTCATACACACGATAAGAATATCTGCGGGGATGAGCCTTTTGCTTGGCAAGACCTCTCGACCGACGAGATGTTTAAAAATAAAAAGGTTATTGTCTTTGGATTGCCGGGAGCATTTACTCCTACGTGTTCCGCTATGCATTTGCCAGGTTATGAAGCTAAGTATAACGAATTCAAAAAGCTTGGCATCGATGAAATCTATTGCGTCTCTGTAAACGACGCTTTCGTGATGAATGCATGGAAAGAGGACCAAGGGACCGAGAAAGTAAAACTCATACCGGACGGTACGGGAGTATTTAGTAAAGCTATGGGCATGCTCGTGAAGAAAAATAATCTCGGGTTCGGCGAACGTTCTTGGCGCTACTCAATGTACGTAGAAGACGGCGAAATCAAAAAAGTTTTTGCCGAACCGGGATTCTCCAACAATTGTCCCACGGACCCATTTGAAGTGTCGGATGCGAACACAATGCTTAACTACTTAAAGTCTAATGTTCTTTAAGTATCTCGGCAAATCAGAAAGGTTTACCGTGTCTTGCGCTCGAGTTAAAATATTTCTAATGGTGGCGGTGTTATCGAGCGCTTCTTTCTGTCCGATGATGATGAGATAAGAAACGGGGAGGTTTTCGGCGTTGGCGAGCTGGGTTCCAAATTTGTCTTTGCTTAGAAAATGATGCACGGAAATGTGATGCGTGCGCAGTACTTCAAGAAGGTGAAGAGTTTTAATCTTGGCTTCTTGTCCCAATTGCAAGAGGCAGAACTTGGCTTTAGGTATTGCTTTGATAATATTGCCGGCGAGATTGCGGGAGAAAACAGTCACTCCGGCAAGCGGAGTTTCTTTGTGTAGGCCGCAGATGCGCGCTAAGCGGGAATATCGATAGCCCACGGCTAAAACAGGCGACGCCTCTTCCTCAATGTCTTTAATGGCAAAGATAGTGTGAGTGGTATGGTTTTTCTCTCCTATAAGTTCGGGCGTTATTCTAAATTCAATCCCCAAAGCGTCGATATATTCAAGCACTTCTTTAAAATAAATCCTTGATTGCGGAGAAAGAAAGGTAATGGAGGTGGGAGCGTTTTCTCTCAAGGCTTTGGCGTCTTCGGATTCCAGCCTGAATAAGTTAAAGATATCATTTTTCAAATATTTTTTCGTTTCTTCCGGAAGTTCGGCTCCAAATTTCTTCACGAATCCTGACAGCTCGCGCTCATAGGCGTTGATTGAATCTTTGTCGCCAATGCAATTTAAGTCGACTCTCAGCTTTTTATAACCGTCTTCAGAGAGCATGGAGAGAGAAGTGCGGATTAAGGTGGCCTCGGCCATTCCCGAGCTTGAACCAACAACATGGAGAGCATAAGTGCCAAACTTTTTGCGCATAGAGGACTTTTTGTATGCAATAGCCAAGGGATGAGACATCTCAGACATCTCTTCTTCAAGGTAAGTGCGGATAAGAGCGACTTTTTCGGCGGCATCATAGTAAGTGTATGCGCCACAGTGTTTGACAAGTTCCAAATCGGCAGGAGTGATGCGCGGAGCTTTAATGGGAAGGAAGCCAAAATGTGACGCGGTAAAAAGAGCTCGGTCTAATTCTCCTAACATTTTAATTTTGTTTATCGAGATTATTGAAATCCTTCGAGTGGTCTCCGGGCAACAGAGCTGGCGGAAAGAATCGGATGATGGGCCGGCCGACGATATCTCGAGTGGGTACCGGGCCCCACAATCTTGAGTCGGCGCTGCCGGCGCGGTTATCTCCCATGACGAAATATTCTCCCGCTTTAAGCTTGTAGCTTAAGTCATCGTTCTTTTTGAACTTGACGTACGGCTCCTCGAAAATAAAACCTTCAGGATGCTCGGCGTTAATTATTTTGATTTTACCGTCTTTGAGCTCCACCGTCTCTTCCGGCAGGCCAATCACTCGCTTAATAAAAGATTTGGAAGGGTCGAGAGGATATTTGAAAATTAAAACCGAACCGCGCTCGGGGGCTCGGAAGTAGTAAGTCAGTTCGTCAACGATGAGATAATCTCCGGTTTCAAATGTCGGGTCCATCGAAGCGCCGCTGACGATGAAAGGCTTGGCGATATAGAGACGAAAGGGGATGATTATGACAAGCGAGATGATGACAAGTTTGAAAAGCTCCGACCAGAAATTATTTTTCGTCATGATTTTATGGAATTGTATTCTCTATTTTAATTTGACACAATAGCTTCATGCATATTGTTGTGGGTCTCGGTAATCCGAGCGGTCAATATCAAAACAGTCGCCATAATGCCGGACGCATGGCGGCAGATTTTATTGCGGGGAAAATAAAAGGCGTAAAAGTTTTTACTCCCGATACATTTATGAATAAGACCGGCCCCGCCGTCGCTAAAGTTTTGGTGGGCAAGTCTGCTAAAAAATTAATTATCATCTATGACGACCTCGATTTGCCGCTCGGTTCACTGAAAATTTCTTACAATAGGAGTTCTGGCGGACATAAGGGTCTGGAATCTGTAATTCGCGCTCTGAAGACCAAAGAATTTATTAGAATTCGGATTGGCATAAGAAAGAAGAAAAAAGTTGATGTGGAAAAATATATTCTCGGCAATTTTACCAAATCCGAAATGAGTTTACTCAGAAAAGTTTTCAAAAAAGTTAAGGAGGCTATAGAGGCGGTAGTTAATGAAGGAATGGAAAAGGCAATGAATCAGTTTAACTAATTACTTCTCTACGCCCGCCTGCCATCGCCTATGCCCGCCTGCCATCGGCTTTGCCTCAGGCAAATGTCGGGCAGGCTTAGGCATTGGCGGGCAGGTATGATAGAGCCATCTTTTGTTCTTTGGGGTCAAAGAGGGTAATTTTGAAGGTGTAGGTGCGGCCCATCTCGAGCTTCTCGCGCAGTTTTTCTTCCGAACCGAATTCGGAGATGTGGACAAGGCCAGCTACGCCTTCTTCGATGGAGGCAAGGGCGCCGTGCTTGTTAAATTTGATAATTACGCCTTCCACCACATCGTCTTTTTTATATTTGGCGGAAGCTTCTTTCCAAGGATTTTCTTTCAAGGCTTTGATGGAGAGAGAAATTTTACCGTCCTTTATTTCAATTACCTTAATCTTTACTTTCTGGCCAATCTTAAACATAGCTTTTGGATTCTCCACGAGACCCCAATCAATTTCCGAGATATGCACCAGTCCCTCGAGACCTTCCTCGATTTTGACAAAGATGCCGAAGTCGACAAGTCCGGTCACTTCCCCGACCAATTCATCGCCGAGAGCGTATTTAGAAACGATATCTTCTTTGTCTCTCGTCTCAGGACTTTTCTCGGAGAAAATAAGCTTGCCTTCCTTGGGAGCCGTGGCGATGATGGTAACCGAGAGTTTCTCGCCCACCAGTTTTTTCAATTCATCTAAAATTTTGTCTTTATCTCCGTCTGAGATGCGCGGATAATGCTCCGGCTTGAGCTGGCTTGCCGGCAAAAATCCGGTAAGACCCTGCCAGTTGATAATCAACCCGCCTTTATTAGCATCGACCACAGGTAATTCAAAGACTCGCTTCTCGCGAATGGCGTCTTCAGCCTCGCTCCAAGTGAGAGCTTGGCGAGCTTCCTTTAGAGAAACTTCAATGTAGCCTTCTTTGCCGCCAATGCCGACCACTTTGCCGGCGACAATATCGCCAACATTAATTTTTTTGATAATATCGCGGGCGTTCTGAAATTCCCGGCCGTAGATGATACCGGTGCCGAAAGGCGGCAGGTCGATATAGACCGCGCCTTTATCTATTGATATGACTGGACCCTCAACCAGCTCTTCTGTGGAGGGAGGATTTGGGATTTGTGTTAATAATTCCTGCATTCCTTAACCGAATCAGAGTATCAAAAAAAGATTGAGAAAGCAAGAGATTTATGTTAAAATACATGCATGATTATCAGCTATCAAGGTGGACAGAGCTTGAAAATTTCTCAAGGAGATTTGGCTCTGGTGATAAATCCCAAAGCAAAGACGGCGGCCGATATTACTATTTTTACTGGTAAAAAAAGTGAAACTTCAGACAAGTCCGGGTTTGTCATAGATAATCCCGGCGAATACGAAATTAAAGACGTTTTTATCAAAGGCTTTCCTGACCGCACTTTTCTTATCACTTTTGAAGGCATTAAACTTTGTTTTCTCGGCGCCAAAGCCAGTCAAGATGAGCTTGAAGATATCGACATCCTCTTTACCCCGATAGATATGTATAAATCCGCCGTGGCTCTTGAGCCGGCTGTCATGATTCCTGTGGCTTATGATAAAAATACTCTTGCGCAATTTCTCAAGGAAGCCGGCGAGACAAAAGCGGAGTCTATTGATAAATTAGTAGTAAAGAAAAAGGATTTGGAAGGCAAAGAAGGCGAAGTAATCGTACTTAAGGAAGAATAATGAGAAAATATCTTGCAACAATTCATACAAGGTCGGACAGACATAAAAAGCGTTTTGCTCTTTTGGTATCGGGCGGAGTAACACTTCTTATTTTTGGAATCTGGTCTACGGTTACTTTTGACTCTCCGGAACGAATTGCGACAAAAGGCGAAAATGAAATCACTCCACTTGAATCCATTAAAGCAAGTGTCATATCCGCTCTTCAAATTTTGAAATCCGATGCCGATAACGTTACCAAAGGCCTTGAAGTAGTTCATAAAGAATATGCCAGATAGTTCCGACAATAAGCGAGTTGTCGCTCGCGCCATCACGAGCGAGATGAAAGAGTCGTTCATCGACTATGCCATGTCGGTTATCACCGACCGCGCATTGCCGGACGTGCGCGACGGCTTGAAGCCGGTGCATCGCAGGATTTTGTACGCCATGAACGAAATCGGCCTTAGCGCCACGGCCAAGACCAAAAAATCCGCCTCTGTGGTGGGCGAAGTGATGGGCAAGTACCATCCTCACGGTGATAGTTCTATTTATGAAGCCATAGTCAAAATGGCGCAGGACTTCTCCATGCGCTACCCATTGATTATCGGCCAAGGCAATTTCGGCTCCATAGACGGGGATGGCGCGGCGGCGATGCGTTATACGGAATCCAAAATGAGCCGCATCGCCGCCGAGATGGTCAAAGATATCGACAAAGAAACCGTTGACTTCCGCTCCAATTATGACAGCACTAAACAGGAACCGGTCGTCTTGCCGGCAGTCGCGCCGAATCTTTTGCTGAACGGCACGCTCGGCATCGCCGTTGGCATGGCGACCAATATTCCTCCACATAACTTGGGAGAGGTGGTTGATGCGACGGCACATCTGGCGGACAATCCGAATGCCACCACTGAAGACCTTTTAGAATATGTTAAAGGTCCGGATTTTCCGACTGGAGGCATCATTTTTAATGAAAAAGACATTCATCACGCTTACGCTACCGGCCGCGGCGGAGTGGTGGTGCGCGGCGTGGCGGAAATTGTCGAGGCTAAAGGCGGCAATCAAATCGTCATTACCGAGATTCCTTACCGGGTCAACAAAGCCGAAGGGCTGATTGGAAAAATTGCCGACCTCGTGCGAGAGAAAAAACTTGAAGGCATTAAAGGCTTGCGAGACGAATCGACTAAAGACATAAGAGTGGTAATTGACCTCAAGCAGGGAAGCCAACCGCAGAAAATCTTGAACGCTTTGTACAAGCACACTCAACTGGAAGAAACCTTTCACTTCAATCTCGTAGCGCTTGTTGACGGAGTGCCGCAAACACTCTCTCTCAAATTCGTGCTTACCGAGTTTTTGAAGCATAGAGAAGTCATTGTCACTCGCCGCACTAAATTTGATCTCGCGCGCGCCCAAGAACGCGAACACATTTTGCTCGGTCTCAAAAAAGCTTTGGACCACATTGACCAAATTATTAAATTGATTCGCGCCTCAAAGACGGTGGAAGACGCGCGCGCCGGCTTGATGAAGGAATTCAAGTTCTCCGAACTGCAGGCCAATGCCATTCTTGAAATGCGTCTATCGAAACTGGCGGGACTGGAGAGACAAAAAGTCGAAGATGAATTAAAAGAAGTTCAAAGTTTGATCAAAGAGTTGAAAGAACTTCTGGGTTCGCCGACAAAAATTTTGAAAGCAATCAAAGATGAGTTAGTAGCGCTCAAAGAAAAGTACGGTGATGAACGCCGGACGCGAGTAATCAAGGGCGCCGTCAAGACGCTTTCCGTCGAAGATTTGGTGCCGGAAGAAGAAAATACCTTGGTTCTTACTGCCGGAGGCTACATCAAGCGCACCAATTCCAATGAATACAAGAAACAGAAACGCGGCGGCATCGGCGTAATCGACCTCGATACCAAAGAAGAGGATTTTGTCACTAATTTCTTGACTGCATCAACTCATGCCAACCTTCTCTTCTTTACTGACAAAGGTAAAGTGTACCAGATTAAAATGTACGATATACCGGAAGGCAAGCGAGCCACGCGGGGCAAGTCAGTTATGAATTTCATCTCGCTCTCCGATGATGAAAAAGTCACTTCGATTCTCGAGATGCCTAAAGGAACAAAAGATATGGAGGGCATTTCACTGGTGTTAATCACTAAAGAAGGCGTGACTAAGAAAGTATCAGCCAAGAGTTTCCATGATGTGCGCGCTTCGGGCATTATTGCCGTCAAACTTGCCTCTGGCGACAAGCTGGTCTCGGCTGGGTTCGTAGAAAAAGGGGATAGTATTTCAATAGTGACGAAAGAAGGTCAGTCTATAAGGTTTAAAGAATCGGCCGTGCGCGAAATGGGCCGAGCGGCTGGAGGGGTGAGAGCTATAAAGTTAAGCAAGGGAGATGAGGCAATAGGCGCGCATGTCATCAAGAGCGGGTGGAAAGATGCGCACCTTTTGGTAATTTCGGCCAATGGCTACGGCAAGCGCACCGAACTTTCTGAATATAAAATACAGGGCAGGGGAGGCTCCGGGATTCTCACTTCAAAGGTCACGCCAAAGACCGGCAAAGTAATTGCATCGCAGGCGGTAAACGATAAAGAGGCAGAAGTTATCGCTATTTCCAAAAAGTCTCAAGTAGTTCGTGTCGACCTGAAAGAAATTCCCATCCTCGGCCGCCAAACGCAAGGAGTGCGCATTATGAAGCTAAGAGATGGGGATAGTATCGCATCACTGATTTGTTTGTAGTTTGATACACTTATAATATGAGCAAGTTTCAGTTAGTTCTTCTTGGAGCTTTTGGTTTTTTCATCGTCATTGCGGTGGCGGTCTTTGCCATCTATCGCGGAGAGTCAAGCGCGGGCAGAGTCTCTCTTACCATTTGGGGAGATATTTCTTCATACGATTTTAATCAGATTCTCAACAATTCCTCGCTCGCGCAAGACAAAAATACTTCCATCACCTATGTTGAAAAGTCTTCGAATGCGATTCAATCGGAGTTTACCGAAAGTCTGGCGGAAGGTTCCGGCCCGGACCTAGTACTCGTCACTCAGGAAAATTTCTGGAAACAAAAAGGCAAGTTAGTCGCCATCCCGTATTCAAACATTAGCGAGCGCGATTTCAAACAAACTTTCGTCGAGGAGGGAGAGCTGTTCCTCGGTTCATCCGGCGTCTACGCTCTGCCGCTTCTCGTCGACCCAATAGTGCTTTACTATAATCGAGACCTCTTATCTGCCGCAGGCTTTGCCCGGCCCCTGGCTTATTGGGATGAGATTTACGCGGCTGGCACCAAACTTTCCAAAAAGGATGCCGCCGGAAATCTCACGCAGTCGGTCATGGCGCTCGGCGAAGCTCGCAACATCAGTCATGCCAAAGAAATTTTATCCATGCTTCTCCTTCAAGCCGGCACTCCTATTATCGACTTTGTTGGTCAAGACCTTCGAGTGGAGCTTAACAATAATTTTAATCTTCCTGTCTCTCCGGCCGAATCGGCGCTCAATTTCTACACCCAGTTTTCTAACCCAACGAAAAACTTCTACAGCTGGAACCGCTCGCTTGTGGAAGCTCAAACGCACTTTACTTCCGGCACGAGCGCTTATTACCTCGGATTTGCTTCCGAATTACGAGCTCTGCGCAATAAAAATCCGACTTTAAATCTCGGAGTGGCTCTTGCGCCTCAATCGAGAGTTTCCGGCAAAATCATCACCTTTGGCCGGCTTACGGGCGTTGCCGTTTCCCGCGGTTCCAAAACTCCCGGGGCGGCTTATGCCGTAGCCACCAGACTTGTCGGCAAAGATTTCGTCAAGTCTTTATCGGAGGCCATAGGTCTTGCGCCGGCAAGAAGAGATTTGCTTTCCGCTAAGCCGTCCGACGCCAATATGTCGGTTTTCTATGACGCGGCTTTGCAAGCAAGGGGTTGGCTTGACCCAGACCTGGAGGCGACGAGAAAAATTTTCAACGAGATAATGGAGTCCGTGACCAGCGGCCGGGCGAGAACTACCGAGGCTTTGAGCAAGGCCAACGGCGAATTAAACGCATTAATAAAGTAATATGGACTTTAATTTAATTGTTTGTAACGGTACGGACGCCGACCCATGCACTTTTGCAAAGTTGATGGAGCTTGCCCAACATCTCATCAATTGGATGATTACTCTCTCAACCTTTTTTGCCGTGGCTGCCTTTGCTTACGCCGGATTTCTCTTACTCACTTCCGGCGGCAACGAAGCGACTAAAAACAAAGCCAAAGATATCTTTACCAAAGTGCTTATAGGTTATCTGTGGATACTGGGAGCGTGGCTTTTGGTCTACACTATAAGCACAATTCTATTAAGGCCGGGAATATCTTTGCTCGGCACGCCATGAAAAAAGTAATTCTATTATCTATTGTTTACTTACTCTTGTTTACTTCCGCCTTTGCTCAAGGCGGTGCAACTAATCCCGGAGATGGCAGTGCCGTAAATCCCGGTCCCGGTACTAACGGCATACATATTAAACTCGATAACCCTTTTGGCGGAGGTAATTCTCTCTTTGCTTTACTACAAACTATTATCAACGACATCCTTTTGCCCATAGGCGGAGTGCTTGCCATTCTGGCATTCATATATTCCGGCTTCTTGTATGTCACGGCCCAAGGTAACGAAACCAAAATAAAGAAAGCGCACCAAGCGCTTCTCTACACCGCCATAGGCACGGCGCTCTTGCTCGGCGCGTGGGTCTTTGCCAACGCCATTTGCGGCACGATAGAGCTTATCAGCGGCAACCCTAATATTTGTCCGAATTAGAATGCCCACCACTCTTCAAGCCGTCATCAGAATTTTCATCGACCTTATAAAGCTCTTATTTCCAGTGCTTGTCGGAATGGCGCTTCTGGTCTTTCTTTGGGGTCTGGCGAAATTTATCTTCCGAGTCGGCGGCGATGAGAAGGCGGTCACGGAAGGCCAGCAATTGATGAAATGGGGAATAATCGCGCTCTTTGTCATGGTCTCTTTTTGGGGAATATTGGCGATGATTTATTCGGACATAGGATTTGGCCGGCCATTCGGTTTACCGCTCCTGCCTCAATAGCATGCAAAATATCGCTCAAGCTGTCAGCATTAGAGGGTTGATTAACGCTACCGGCGGCGTGATTCGCACTCTTATAATTATAGCCATAGGAATGGCGGTTCTGGTATTTTTCTGGGGATTGGCAAAGTTTATCTTCCGAATCGGCGGCGACGAGAAGGCGGTGGCGGAAGGGAAGAGGCTGATGATTTGGGGAGTAATAGCGCTCTTTGTGATGGTATCGGTAATAGGGATAATTTCTTTCATGCAACAAGCTTTTGGTTTGCCTGACACCACTTTTCCCGCTCCTCCGTCGGACATTCCAAACATAAACCCGTTTAATCCTCCGGGAACGCAAAGTGGATAAGCGGGTTGTGTTATATATATGGTTTGAAGTATTATTTGTAGGTATTAGTAGATTAGTATAATTCGTAGATTAGCACTTAAAATGAAAAAAATCGTTATTTCCGCTTTGGCTTTCGCGCCGACTCTGGTCTTCGCTCAACAGCTTGGAAACCTTGAGACTCTCCTCAATTCTATCAAACGTTTAGTAAATCTAGCTCTGCCAATCGTCGTAGCTTTAGGCCTTCTCGGTTTCTTCTGGGGTTTGGTGCAATACATCTTTGCCGCCGGCGATGAGACCAAGAAAGAGGCAGGCAAGAACCATATGATATGGGGAATCGTGGCACTCTTCGTCATGGTTTCTGTTTGGGGACTAGTACAGTTTATCGGCACTGCTTTCAATATCCAACAAGGAGGCAGTGTAAATATTCCCACAGTTCCAGGAATCTAAAAGTCTAGAGAATAATGCCAGTCAGAGAGACTCTCAATAGGATAAATGCCTATATTCTGAATCCGCTGATTCTTCTTTTGTTTGCTGTCGCTCTACTCGTATTCTTTTGGGGCATAGTGCAGTTCATCGCTTCCGAAACGGCGGATGCCAAACGCGATGAAGGCAAGAGGAAAATCTTCTGGGGGCTCTTCGGCATGTTTATCATGATTTCCGCTTATGGATTGATACGCCTCATACTCGGCACTTTCAGCATTTCTCCCGGATATCCGTTCTAAAGTTAAAGAAATCAAAAAAAGTGCCCTCGATTACTCGAGGGCACTTTCGCATCAGCGAATCGGATAGAATCGGTAGTTGATAACGACCCTATCCTTCTTTTCGTCAATGACGCGAAATTTGAGAGTGACGACCGGGCCGCTGAATTTGACGTGGCCCTTGAGGTCGCGAGGAAACCGGTGAATCTCTCCGCTCTGCGACATTGCCTCGTAGGCGATGGTGTCAGCGCGCTCCCATACCAGCTCTTCGCGAATAGGTATGGATATCGGCTTCGTCCACTCCCGCCCGACCGTGACTTTGCCGGCCTCGGAATCGCTCGACTCTTTCGCCGGTTCTTGCGCCGGCAGAGTGTCGTTAGAGATTGTGACGGTGCCGAAAACCGTCTCTGTCTGCTCACTTGGCAGTTCAGCCACCAAGGGTTCGACAATGGTTGCCGGCTTAGATTCCGGTCGACTTAGTCGTTTGACCCAGAAGTTGACTGTCATAGCTAAGACTGCAGACAGTAACAGCCCCGGAGCCACGTACAGCAACATGATTTTCCGAATTTTCTGCGCACGTGTAGGGCCGAAGCGAAAACTGGCCAGTAGAGTTGGAGCAGGCTTTTTCTTTAACAAACTCTTTGCCTTGCTTAAAGCGTCAAGTATCAAGCTCATAATTTACCTCTTTCGAATTGTTCAATCTGTTGCTATTATACACCAAGTCATATAAAAAGTCAAGGACGTCAAATCTAGCTAGATTTGACGTCCTTATTTGAAACTTACGGCTTGTACAGGTGGTACTCTAGTGTGACCTCCTTATCGGAGGAAAATGTCACGATTTTATCCTTACCCCTTTCTTCCACCGTCGGCTTGAAGCCTCCCGTGTATTCAAGCTTCTGTCCCGGCTCCACTCGCAGAACAAGCGGCTCGCCGGGTTTAATACTCACGGATTGCCACTCTGCTTTTACTTGCGGAAGTGATAGCGGAGTTGGTTCAGAAGTTTTTTTCGATAGTACATACCAACCGACAAGACTTCCGATTGCAACTGCTCCAACCACCAATGCAAGTTTACTTGGTCTAAGGGAATATTTCTGACACACCCCGTACACCAAGAACGCCGTTACCGCAAGAAAGATAATCCACGTCACGAAATTTTCCATATCATCTCCTGTTTATCTGGCCGAGAGACAAGATGTTTGAAATAACATCATTTACTCCCTGCAGGATAATCGGCTGTGTTTTAGGCAGAACTTGTTCGGCAACGTCGAGGATAGCTATGAACCGAGCATTGTCGTCTCTCATCACTTCCGCCATTGCGCTGATGCGTTTCGCCTCGCCTTCTCCTTTCATTTGTTCGGCGTAAGCATCCGCCTCTGCCTTGACCCGTTTGGTTTGAGCCTCGCTTTCGGCTAGGCGGATGGCTTCCTGCTTCTTCGATACCGCCGCCGCCGCGTCCGCCCGAGCTTCGTTGACTCGGCGACCGGGGTAGACACTCTTGATATAAGTGTCTTTGATATGAATGCCCCATGGTCTTTCCTGAAGGCCTGTAATCGGATTGGGTTTTTTACCCACGAGGACTTCGATCCTTTCTTTCAGCATTGCGCTAAAGAAAAGAATGCGCTCGCTGGCGTGTCCCAAAGTAACCGGTCCCAGGAATTCCTGAAGCGCTCGAGCGACCATATCCTCAATGCGTTTTCTGACTTCTGCTTCGCGGTCTCGGCCTTCTTCAATGCTGATATTCGAAATGAAGTTTGATATCGAGAAGCGGTCAGTACCCTCAAGGTGCCATTCAACCACTACCGCGATTTCGCTTGTCAGGGGAGCATGCATGGAATCTTCCCCCATACTGTCTTGTATTTCTTTCGGAAGGTCCTGAAAGCGTTTTTCTCGCCAACCGCCGAATTCCTCCATGTAGAAGATGGCGTCACTTTTGCCTTTGTGAACTATCCGGAAGGGGAGCCGCTTGCCCGGGTCTGCCACGTCGTGAAGACGGTCGATATTCTCCGGCTCATCGGGCAGTTCATGCTGATGGACTTGAGTGGAATAGTGTTCAACCTTGTCGAGGAAGGGAATTATAAGGTTGAAGCCCGGATGCAGTATTCTCCGGGATTTACCAAACCGGAAGACCACAGCTATGGACCCTGTTTTTACTGGCGTATAGGCCAGGAAAATCAGGAGAATAGCCCAAAGTACTGTAAACGCAAACCATAAACTCATATTTTACTCCTTAAGAACTGAATTTTTTCTAATTTTAATTATACAATATATTATTTACTTTTGCAAATATAAAAAGTGCCGCGTGATTTCTCACGCGGCATGCCCACACTTTTAACGATAGAGGCGGTATTGAATTCTTACCTCCTTATCGCTTGAGAACGTCACGATTTTGTCTTTACCGCTCTCTTCCACTATCGGTTGGAAGCCTTCCGGATATTGGAGTTTCCAGCCAGGTTCCACCCGAATTACCAGAGGCTCGTCGGGTTTGACTGTCGCCGTCTTCTCAAATGACGGTGGAGCATTATTAATGGAAGAGACTTGGCGCGGAGCGAAAGGTTCTTCAGAAGCTTTTCTATGGAGCAAACTTGCTCCAAACCCGAGTACTAAGAGACCGGCAAGTCCGGCGGCTCCGAGCGCCCACTTCTCACGCTTGAACCAATCTTTAATTCGTTTGCGTAGAGCCAGAACTTTTGGCCGCAACTTTCTCCAACCAATGAACGCTCCGACTGCCGCCGCGATGGCGAAAATCGAGAACAAAGATTCCATAAAATCCTCCCTTCACAAACCCCAGATACCTTTGAAGTAGGACAGTTAGAATTAATTGGCGAATTAAGAATTAATTAACTGTCATGAAAAAGAAATATAATCATTTGAGAGACGAGGAGAGATTTGTGATTGAGAAACTGTATCGAGTAGGAGTACTGG
>JACOVQ010000004.1 GCA_016177225.1 Candidatus Zambryskiibacteriota bacterium | reverse complement strand
CGGTGAGGTTCGTTGGAGTGGACGCTACGGCGTGACGGAGTTCGTCGTTGAGCGTACGATTTAGTTTCCATTACCACGTGCGTGGTGCGTGCGACATCATTTGTTTTGAAAATAGGTGCGAGCTTGGTACAATAAAGACTCAATAAGTTTTCTTTGTAGAAGTAGCGATTTTCTCAAGTTCTTCTATAGTCTTGAAACCGTAATATGGCTTGTTATTGATGACCAGAGCCGGCAATTCTTCTTTGATTTTATAAATTGAGCGCAGAGTTTGTATGGCGCCGATATCAAAGTAATAGTCAAAAGAATAGACTCTAAGGTCTGGATATTTCTCACGCAACGCTGTCAGAACGTAACCCATCTTCTCGCAATCCTCGCATTTGTCTTTAGTCGAATAGAAATAGAGGATGAAAGTCGGTCGAATACCGCATCGTGCCGTCAGGCGCTTCATCAAAAGATAGTCTTTAATTTCTAAAAGGAAATACGAGCGCTTCAGATATTCTAGATCACTTGCATTAAGTTCCGGCTGATTCTCGGCGAAAGAAAGTTTTTCGCCAAGAGGTCCAAGTTCTTGGGATAGAAATCCCGGTCCGATATCACTGCAGGAAGTCTCTTCAAGCAGAGCGAACTGGGTTTCAGAAGAGAGGATATCGAGAGCCACTCGATTTTCTATCGTATGCACATCTTCAAGCTTCTTCGCCCCCAAAGCATTAGAAACAACAATAGCCGTCATAAATATGGCGGCCGTAATAGCAAAAGCGATAAAATACTTCTTCGAATCAAGCATTATCAGCGCCAGCTTACCTTTCTTCTGAACGCTGTGTCAAATAGGACTTTGACCAGCCAGAAGGGGACCATGAATGGATAGATGAAGAGGTAATAGAGAATTTCTTTTTTAAATTTAAATTTGCCGTCAGCAAGCTTCAAGGCAAGATAGAGAATAATAACAGTAAATATAACTGCGGTAATAGTAAGGACAGAAATTACGCCGGTATTCAAAAAATACCAGTCAAAATGCGGCATATGGAATTTAGTACTAAGCCCAATAGCCTCGAATTTTACAATTTTATTGAAGATGCTTGACATCCAACTCCAAACGATATGCGATGTCATATATAGAGTAGAAAAGATAGACATAGTGCCGAGAGGTAAGATAAACATGCCCACATGGCCGTATTTCGGATTAAGAAGCATCTCTCTGTAATCGATGACATTATTGAGAAAGCCGTACGACCAGCGCACTCTCTGCTTGAGAAGCGGTTTGAATTTCGCCGGAGCGATGGTGTAGACATGCGCGCCGTGAGAATTGACTATTTTGTATCTATTTTTCTGCATTCTTAGAGCAATCTCAAGGTCTTCGGTCTGGTAAGCCGCTCTGTAACCTCCTAATTCCCGAAAAACAGTGGTGCGAAAGATTGAGAAAGGTCCTGGAGTGACATACATCGCGTTTAGAGATGAAAGCATGCGCCTTAAGAAAATTCCCCAGCTGTATTCCACTCTCTGAATATATTGGAGTATATTTTTCGGCTCGTGAACACGAATGGAGGGAGTTACTGCCATAATTTTCTCATCTTCAAAAAACGGTATAATCTTTTTAAGTGTGTCCGGCAAGACAAAAGAGTCCGCATCAAGGCATCCGACTAAATCAGTAGTGACATGTTCCAATGCCAAGTTGAGCGCGGTATGTTTACCTCCATTTTCTTTAGATAGAACGGCTATTTGAGGAAACTGTCGTAATACTTCGAGAGTCTTGTCGGTTGAGCCGTCGTTCACCGCAATAATGGAAATCTTGTCTTTCGGATAATCTAAATCGAGAATTGATTTGATAGTCTTGGCAACAGTTTTTTCTTCATTAAAACAAGGCACAATAACGGTAAGAGCGGGAAATAATTTTAGTCCGCGGGCCAGATAATCTTCTTCGGTCTTCAATTCCTCCCGCGCTTCAAGGTAGGTAATTAAGAGAAATACTTCGAAAAAGAGAGAGATGAAAAGAGAGAAGTATAAAATAAGAGTTTGAGTTTCCGCCATTGCGATAAAATCTTCTATACCATACCATATTAGACGATGTCTGAAAACATAATAATACGGTCGGAGGAAGAGCAGAAACTTCTTGTTGAATTAGAAAAAAGAGACGATGTTGAAGCTAAAAGAATAAAGCGGTATTTAGCTATGCCGGACCTTTCGCGCACTCCTGGCAGTCCTATCTATGAGATAGTTCAACGCGTATTATCATCTCCAAGTTTTAAGGGATTTGATGTTATAAAAGTTCCGGAAATAGTATCAATCGCAATTACTTTTGATTTATTTGATTTCTCCAAAGACCATCCAGCTAGGTCTAAATCAGATACTTATTATGTGGACGACAACCATATTCTGAGAACGCATACCACGATTATGTGGTACTACTATTTGAATAATGAGGGTGTCAAAAAACGCATGGCAAACGGAGAACCTGTAGGAGCTTTTTCCTTTGGCAAAGTTTATCGAAAAGACGAGTTAGATAATCGACACATGAATGTCTTCCACCAAATTGATGGATGGTATCTAAGTCCTAAAGATAAAGAAATTATTACGGTCGATGACCTGAAAAACGCGCTAAAAAGCTTCGCCCAAGCGGTATTCGGCACTGATATTAAAATGCGATTTAACCCAGATAAATTCCCATACACCGACCCATCCATTGAAATGGAAGTTGATAAGTCCGGTAAATGGCTGGAGGTCGGTGGAGCAGGGGTAGTAAAAGGAACTGTCTTAGAAAAATTCGGAGTCGATTCGTCAAAATGGAACGGTTGGGCATTCGGACCTGGCATCGAACGATTTGCCATGGTCTCCATGGAGCTTCCGGATATACGTTTAATTTGGTCTGACGATGAGCGCGTTAAAAAACAACTTGTGCTGGGCAATAAATACAAAGAAGTTTCCAAATTTCCTCTAGTGGTGCGAGATATATCGTTCGTTGTAGACAATACTTTCATACCCAATGACTACTTTGACCTCATCCGCGACCTTGGCGGTGAACTTATAGAGCAAGTGGAACCTATCGATAAATATGAGAATGTGAAAAAATTCGGAGAAGGGAAGTTGAGTTATACTTTCCGCATCACTTACCGTTCCCTCAGAAGAACACTCACTAATGAAGAGGTAAACAAATTACACGCCAAGATTGAGGAGGCTACCATCAATACTTTCGGAGCCGAAATCCGCGTAGTTTAACCATACATTCAAACTAAAGTCTCGTGACTACATTTATGTAGGGCTTTATCTATATAAAATGCTTACATCTAACTCTAGCTATAGCTAATTTTAGATGGGAAGGTTAAATTCTTCCCGTAGACGCTTATCGCTTTCAATCTCATCCACAATCATATATAAAATATCTTTTCCTACTCCGAAGTCTGTTTTCAAAAGACCAATAATATCCTCGCAATCATACGGGTAAACCCACACGCTGTCTTGGAGGCGATAGAGACCAGCAAGAACGAAAAGATTCCTGACTTTTTCTCTGATATTTTTCTTCTTCTCCGGAATATCGAAAATTATTACTCGCCATTTTTTATCCCACTTTTTCGGACGAACTAATTTATATCCTCTTATCTCTAGCTGCCTTAATTTTCTTTCCCCTTCTTCTGTAAGTTCGTAATACTTACCATTAAATTTAAGTAATCCTTTATTAGCCAATTTAGAAGCGGAGGAATTTACAACTTCACTTTGGCGTCTAGTCGAGATAATGCCGAGCTTAGCCATGGCACCCACGACATTTGGAGCAACGAGCCCAATACTTAAAAGTCCAGCTACTTTTACGGATTTAAGAATAAGTCTTTGTATTTCTCCACGTTTTGCTTTTCTTTTGCTATTGTCTTCCAAAATACCCATACATCTATCTTATGCTATAGCTAGAAATAGATGTAGTTATAGAATTAAGGAATTATGGGGATAGGCATGTAAAATATGATGGTTTTTGAACCTTATTTATGTTAAAATTAAAAGACGTAAACACATGGCAGAGAGCAAGAAAACGACCAATTACAGCGCGGAAGCGATTACTGTATTAGAGGGTCTTGAGCCGGTACGCAAGCGTCCCGGAATGTATATCGGCACCACCGGTCCGGATGGCTTGCATCACTTAGTAACAGAGATTTTTGATAACTCGCGCGACGAAGCAATGGGAGGTTTTGCCAACGATATTGAGATTGCATTACTTCCGAGCAACCGAGTGCGAGTGACGGACAACGGCCGTGGTATTCCGGTAGATACTCACAAACAAACTAAGGTCTCGGCTCTTGAGACTATCATGACTACCCTCCATGCCGGAGGCAAATTCGGCGAAGGAGGATACAAAGTTTCCGGCGGTCTCCATGGCGTCGGCGGCTCGGTAGTAAACGCTCTCTCTGTTTACTGCCGCGCCGAAGTGCATAGAGACGGCGGCGCGTACATGCAGGAATATACGAGGGGCAAACAAAAATCTAAAGTGAAGAAGTTTGGAAGTTCGAAGTTGCATGGAACAATCATCACTTTCCAGCCTGACCCGGAAATTTTCCCTGATACCAACTTTTCATTTGACCGCATCGCCAACCACGTCCGCCAGCAGGCATATCTCGTCAAAGGCTTGAAAATTTCCGTAATTGATGCACGTAACCTCTCCCAGCCCTCTCCTAGGCTAGGAGAGGGTGGGGGTAAGATTTTTTACCTCCGCGAATTGGGTCTCGATGCTCCCTCAATGTCATTTTATTTCGAAGGCGGACTTATGAGCTTGGTGCGGTTTGAGAATGAGCACAATAAGCCGATACACAAAAATATTTTCTATGTGGAGAAAACGACCAACGGCAACGAATATGAGATGGTGGAAGTGGCTCTGCAATATGTTGATGATATTTCTGCGCGCATTCTCCCGTTTGCCAACAACATCTATACCGCCGAAGGTGGCACGCACGTTACCGGCTTTAAAACAGCGCTGACAAGAAGCCTCAACACTTACGCTAGAAAAAATAATTTGGTAAGCGAAAAGGAAGATAATTTTACCGGAGACGATGTATTGGAAGGCTTAACCGCCGTCATTTCCATCAAATTGCAGGAAATCCAATTTGAAGGCCAGACGAAAGGAAAACTCGGAAGCGTAGAAGCACAAACCATGGTCACGAGCGTCTTCGGCGATGCTTTCTCGAATTTCTTGGAAGAAAATCCGGACGACGCCAGAGCCATCATCCAGAAAGTGGTGCTCGCCCTGAAGGCTCGCAAGGCGGCTAAGGCTGCCAAGGATTCCGTCCTTCGTAAAGGCGCGCTTGAAGGCATGACCTTGCCGGGAAAACTTGCCGATTGCCAGTCGAAGTCGGCCGAGGAATCAGAATTATTTATCGTGGAGGGAGACTCAGCGGGCGGTACGGCTAAAATGGGCCGAGATAGGCGCATTCAGGCGATTTTGCCTTTGCGAGGAAAAATTTTAAACATAGAGCGTGCCCGCCTTGACCGCATGCTTGCATCAGAACAGATTAAGAATTTGGTAGTCGCTCTGGGCACAGCTATAGGGGATACTTTTGATATCACGAAACTCCGCTATCATAAAATCATCATTGCCACCGACGCCGATGTGGACGGCGCTCATATCCGTACTCTGCTTTTAACTTTGCTTTACAGATTTTTTCGCCCGCTCATTGACGCTGGTTATGTTTACATCGCCCAGCCTCCGCTTTATAAAATTAAAAAGCCCGCCCGCCTCGCAAGCGAGAGCGTTGCGGGCGGGGGTAAAAAAGATGTCGTGTACGCATATTCCGATGCTGAAAGAGATAAATACGCTGGAGAAGGCACGGACATCCAGCGATATAAAGGTTTGGGAGAGATGAATGCCGAAGAACTCTGGGAGACGACCATGAATCCGGCCGTGCGAATTTTAAAACAAGTGACTATCGACGACGCGCGCGAAGCCGACCGCATCTTCGACATCCTCATGGGCTCCGATGTTCCTTCCCGCAAATCTTTTATCCAGTCCAACGCCAAGAAGGCAGTGTTGGATATTTAATATATCAAAAGATAAATGGTACAAAAGGACCTGTGGATAACTCGTCTAGTATTGTGGTGGACGGTGGGATAAGATAGGAACTGGTGGAAATAAGTGGTAATATGAAAAAACAATGTTTATTGGCGAGTACACACATACGGTTGACGAGAAAAATCGTTTCTCTTTGCCTGCGCGATTCCGAAAAGCTCTCGGCAGGAAAATTGTTGTTACTCGAGGCAAAGATCATTGCCTTTTTCTCTATCCCCACCGGACCTGGCTTCAAATCTCCGAGGAGATTGGAAAACTAGGTCACGTCGAAACTGATCCACGCTTCGCGCGATTCACTTTCTCTGGGGCGGCTGAAATCGAGATTGATTCTATAGGCAGAATTCTCATCCCGGAATTCTTACGAGAATTTGCAGACCTTAAGAACACCATCATTATTACCGGTGTTCACGACAGAGTTGAGATATGGAGCGCTTCGCGCTGGGCAGTCTATAGAAAGAAGCTTGAGAGTGAATATGCGTGATAACATCATGCCCGCTAGACATAGGTCTGTTCTTTTACACGAGAGCATAGAGGCATTGAATTTAGGGAACGGAAAGATTTTTATTGATGCTACTTACGGAGGGGGCGGACATAGTAGTGAAATCAAAAGGCAAAATGGAAAAATCAAAATTATCACTATTGATCAGGACCCGGAAACAGGCGCAGACATTACAGGTAACTTCAGAGATTTAGACACGCTTCTCGGAGATATTAGACCAGATGCAATACTGCTTGACCTCGGATTCTCAAGCATTCAGATTGAAGGGGGAGTGGAAGGACTCTCTTTCCAAAGAGATGAGGCTCTCGACATGAGACTTTCTCGAAAGGGTCCGACTGCCGCAGACATTTTAAACTCCTGGGATGAGTCTGCCATTGAACTCATCCTGCGCGGCTTCGGAGAAGAGAGGTTCTCAAAGAAAATTGCCCGAGAAATTGCGGAGCGAAGAAAAATCAAGCCATTCGAAACTACTTCAGAACTTGTAGATGCCGTACTTGCCGCTAAACCTCGACACTTTCGCGACAGAATTCATCCCGCCACTAAAACTTTCCAAGCGTTCCGCATCGCCGTCAACTCGGAACTCGACGCGCTGGAGGAAGGTTTGCAAAAAGGTTTCGAAATCCTTAATCCATCCGGCCGGTTTGCAGTCATTTCCTTCCATTCGCTTGAAGACAGAATTGTCAAAAACTTTTTCAGAGATAAAGCAAGGGCAGGTCTGGCGAAACTCATTACCAAAAAACCCATCACGCCGAGCGACGAAGAAGTAAAGGAAAATCCGCGTTCGAGAAGCGCGAAGTTAAGAATTATTGAAAAACATGAGAAGACGAATGAATATAAGTAAAGACCAGCTAGTTCTCCCTTTCGGACAGGGAAGGGCAATGGTTATTTCATACGATTATCGAGCCCGCATCTTTTGGGTTCTCATGACCGTTGTCTTAGCTTCGCTTGGAGTATATATGTATGCCATCAACGCCACCGCAAGACACATCGCCTTGCGCCAAAACATGGAGAGACAGACGGCTGTCATTTCCACCAGCCTTGATTCGCTCGAATTTAGCTATATAACTCTGCGCAACAATGTTACTATCGATACTGCTTATGCAGAAGGATTTAAAGAAGAAAAATCTCCGCTTTTCGTCACAAGAAACAAAGCTCCTTCTTTGTCACTTAATACTGTCAGCAGGTAAAAATTATGCGCCATTTTGGGAATAGATTGCGTCTTTTGACGCTTATCGTCTTTGTCGCGGCCGGCATCTTGGTCATAAGACTTTACTGGATTCAGATTTTTATGGGAGACCGCCTTAGCGCCAAAGCGGAAGGCCAATACATCGCAAGCACTCATTATTTTGACCGAGGCTCAATTTTTTTCACCGCTAAAGAGGGTTCTCTCGTGCCGGCCGCCAGTATCGGTTCCGGGTTTACTTTATATATAAATCCGCGCCTTTTAAAGCAAGAGAAAAATTTGGAAAGCGTGTTTGAGAAGATTAATGCCATCGCGCCCATAGATAAAGAAGATTTTTTAACTAAAGCGGACACCGATAGCGCCTACCGCGAACTTGCCAAGCGCCTCAGCTTGGAAATTGCCGAGACAATCAGGTTGTTAAAAATTCCGGGCATTTCCGTTGAACGGGACAGGTGGCGATTCTACCCGGGAGAGAACATGGCCGCTCATGCTATCGGCTTAATTGGTTACCAAGGAGATAATCTTGCCGGAAGATACGGCCTTGAAAGATTTTATGAACAAACATTGGTGCGAGAGAGCGATGAAGCTTTCGTAAACTTTTTTGCCGAAATCTTCGCCAACCTTAGTCGAGCCGTGAAATCTGATAAGAGCCTTGAGGGAGACATTGTTACCACTATGGAACCTTCGGTTCAAGCATTTTTGGAAAGCGAGCTTGTAAAAGTGACTAACAAATATTCTTCCGAATTTACCGGCGGCATCATTATCGACCCCATGAGCGGAGAAATCGCCGCCATGGCTCTCACGCCGGCTTTTGACCCAAACTTTCCGCAAAATGAGAAGGATTCAAAGATTTTTAGCGATCCTCTAATAGAGGACCGCTATGAGATGGGTTCGATTATTAAGGCGTTGTCATTTGCGGTCGGACTCGACTCCGGCGCCATTACCGCTAAAACCACATACAATGACCCCGGCTGTATGACTTTAAACGCCAAGACTTTCTGCAACTACGATGGCAAATCGCATGGTTCAAACGTCTCCATGCAGACCGTTTTAAATAAATCGCTCAATACCGGCGCCACCTTTATCACGCAAAAGATGGGCGCTAAAAACTTTAACGAACGCCTTCTTAAGTTTGGATTTGAAAATCTCACGGGCATTGACTTGCCAAACGAAGGCAAATCGCTTGTATCAAATCTTAAAACGGGTAGGGAACTCGAAGCGGCCCAAGCTTCTTTCGGCCAAGGCATCGCGCTTACGCCGATAGCCACCGTTCGCGCTCTCTCCGCTTTGGCAAACGGTGGCATACTTGTCACGCCACACTTGGTAAAAGCGATAAAGTATAAATTGGGCCCGACAAAAAATATTTCTTATCCTTCGGCAGAGGAGCGGGAGCGAGTAATTAGTCCTGAAGCCTCGACAGAAATTTCTCGGATGCTTACGGAGGTGGTAGACCGCTCGCTTCGTAACGGGCAAGTGCGGCTCGAGCATTATAGCGTCGCGGCTAAAACCGGCACAGCTCAAATCGCGCGCTCTGATGTGGCCGGGTACTACGACGACCGCTTCCTGCACTCATTCTTTGGCTATTTCCCGGCATATGAACCACGCTATCTAGTATTTTTATATACTTACTATCCCAAAGGCGTGCAGTTTGCTTCAGAAACTTTGACCGACAGTTTCATCAATCTCACCAAATTTATAATTAACTATTACAACATCGCTCCCGACAGAGAGTCCGCTCCAGCAGCGCCACGCTGAAATCTTGATTCAGCGTAAGTTTTCATATATTCTTTGCTTTTGAGGCCTCATCGTCTAGCGGCTAGGACACAGCCTTCTCAAGGCTGGAACCGGGGTCCGATTCCCCGTGAGGTCACAAAAATGTGGGACATTTTTGTGAGTCGCAAGCGCGACGGCGCTGAGGCGGGGTCACGGAATTTCTCAACAGAGAAATATCTGTGACCATACAAAATGTGAATGCGAAGCATACAATTAAAATATGTTAACTTTCCAAGAACAAGTTTATGCGATAGTAAAGAAAATTCCGAAGGGAGAAGTTTTGACATACAAAGAGGTGGCAATAAAAATAGGGAAGCCGAAATCGTATAGAGCGGTCGGCAATATTTTAAATAAAAATACGAGTCCAAAAGTGCCTTGCCATAGAGTGATTCGCTCTGATGGCAAAATTGGCGGATATTGGGATGGAGATATGGCCAAAGTTAGAATTTTGAAAAAAGAGGGATTCATCCCCACTAGCCAAAAATCTGGTCAATGGCTTCTTTGACAAGAGTTCCATCCGCTTTGCCCTTCAAATCTTTCATAACCATGCCTATGAATTGGTTTTTCTTATTTGCCGTTATATTTAATTCAGCTTGTCTGTTTTTCACATATTCAAAAATTTCTTCACGAGACATTTGCGCCGGCATATAAGTCTCAAGGATTTTAAGTTCCGCTTTCTCCGCTTCGGCCAAATCGGCCCGGTAGCCTTTTTCAAATTGTTCGATAGAATCTTTCCTCTGCTTAACTGCATGGGAAATAACTGACAAAACTTCTTCGTCAGAAAGTTCCCCGCCCGACTCGCCTGCGGCGAAGCCGTGGCGGGCGGGTTCATCAGACTTCTTCCCACGCGCAATTAACTCGTTTGTGAAAGCAGCTAGAAGTCCGCGAATTACCGAGAGCCGTACGGCATCTTTGGCCTTCATCGCTTCAACCATTTGGCTTTTAATAGTTTGTTGTAATGACATCCTGTTAGAAGCAGGTCGCGGTCAGCGAGCCGTACCTAAAATGTTAGTGATAAATTTTCTAATAATTTTCATATAAATACTTGACATCAGTTTGAAACCGTGACCGCGGCTTCTAACAGGAACATGTTATAATCCTATCATGACTGCCGTTCTCATCCTATTAGTCGTAGTAAATTTAGCTGTTCTATTTTTTCTCTATTCGCGATTAAAACCGGAAGAGAAGAGCGATGCTAAAAGCGAGGGACTGTTGCTCCTCCAAGGCCAGATGAAAGAATTGGACAAGAGCATTAATGAAAATATCAGAGAAATCATTAAAGGAGTGACGAGGGTTGATGAGACGGGAAAGCAGATGGTTGGATTCACTAATCAGCTCCAGTCGCTTCAGGATATTTTGAAGAATCCAAAACAGCGCGGTGTGCTCGGCGAGTATTATCTCGAGACTTTATTAAAAAATGTTTTGCCGCCGGGAAGCTACCAAATGCAGTATCCCTTTCCGGACGGGAGCATCGTTGATGCCGTCATTTTTATCAAAGACAGGATTGTGCCTATCGACTCCAAATTTTCTCTTGAAAACTATAACCGCCTCGCCGAAGAGAGCGACCCGATTGAAAAGCAGAGATTAGAGAAAGTTTTTGAAAATGATTTAAAAAATAGAATTGTAGAAACTTCCAAATACATCCGCCCGCAAGACAAGACTATGGATTTCGCTTTCATGTTTATCCCGCACGAAGCGATTTATTACGACTTAGTGGCCGGCACGGTAGGCGCCAGCGAAGAAAATCTTATCCGGCGAGCAGCGGCCAAATACAAAGTCATCGCTATCTCTCCGACGTCTCTCTTTGCTTACCTTCAAACCGTGCTCGAAGGGTTGAAGGGGATGCAAATCGAGGAGTCGGTCAAAGAAATTATCAAAAATGTCGGTGGGCTTCAAAAGCATCTTTTGGCGTACGAAGATTACTACGGCAAGCTTGGGAACGCCTTGGGCACGACCATAAACCAGTACAATGCCGCCGGCAAAGAGTTTAAGAAAATCGATAAAGATATCCTCAAAATCACCGGGAAAAGCCTAGACATTGAAGCATTGACTTTGGACAAACCTTCGGTAGAATAGTGTTCTTATGGTCACTAAAAGAGCTAAAAATGACCTATACGCTGTCTTTACCACTGGAGGCAAGCAATATAGGGTAAAGGCAGGAGATAAGGTCAAAATCGAGAAAATCATAGGAGAATTTAAGGAGGGCGATAAGGTTACTTTTGACCAGGTTTTGATGACCGATGATGGCGCAAATGATGTAAATTTAGGTAATCCTTTTATCAGCGGTGGGGAAGTGGAAGCGACTTTAAATAAAATTGGGCGATACAAGACTGTCGACGTTATCAAATACAAACAGAAGTCCCGTTACTTCAAAAAATACGGTCATAGACAACCATACTTCGAGATTATAGTAGATAGTATTAAATAGAAGTTAGTAGACTTCCAAATACATAATAAGAATGCTATAGCATTCTTATTATGTATTTATTTTGTCTATAGTATATCAGTATATTGTAGAGAAAAGATTCAGCGCCGCGACTATGTCGCGGCGCCTTTTATCATTCACTTTTTATCTGCGGTTCTCCGGAAGACCGGGTCAGTCGCTGTTCCATTTCCCACAAGAACTCCGCTAGTCGGTCTGATTTTATCGCCGTCCTTACTTGAGCGATATAATTAGCTCGTAGAGCGTTCTGTTCCGCTTCCTCTTTATCCTTTGCCTGTTGCGCTCTTTTTCTAACATTGTCTTCGTAGAACTTACGACGTTCCTCCTCCGACAAATTCAGTAAATTAGAATCACTCATCAGTACCTTCCTTTCCGCACTTTCCAAATTCAATCTTATTTCTTTTTATTAAAAAGTAAAGTTTTGGCGCTGCGACACATTCGTGTCGCAGCGCCTTTACCATTATCTGCGACCAAGCTCTACCCATGGCATAACGATGCATTTCCATAAATTTTCTGCCTGCAACGCAGTAAAACCAGCCGCCATCCTTGCATTCAGAAAATTTTGGTGTTGTCTCTCGACTGCCTCTTCTTTTTCTTTCCGTTCTCGTTCTTTTCTTAATTCCTCGTCTCTGTGCCAATTTCGCCTGATTCGTCGCAACTGTTGCAAAGAAATCCCCATAAGAGCTCCTTTCCTAGACAAACAATAACACACTAGTGTCTATTTTGAAAAGCATTCTTCAGAGTTTCCGGGTCGGCGTATTCGAGTTCGGCGCCGGTGGAGAGACCACGGCCCAGGACAGAAGTTTGAAGTTTAAAGTTTTTAAGTTTATCTTTCAAATACTCTGTCGTATTCTCACCTTCGATATTGGCATTCATGGCCAGAATTACTTCTTTGATATGTTTGTCTTTCTTGATTCGTGCTTCGAGATTCGTGATTCTAATCCTCTTCTCCGGTTCTTTTTCTAAAATCGGCACCACTCCGCCCAACACAAAATAATACCCACGATAGCTTCCGCTCTTCTCCACCGCTTCCATATCTATATCGCGTGGCACAATCATCAGCATCGAATTGTCTCGCGTGTCATCTAAACAAATATTACAAATTTTTCCCGCATGGCCATTCTTGGCATAGAAGCGCATGCATTCACTGCATTGTACAATCTCTTTTTTAATGTTTTGAATGGCGCCAATTAATTCACTCGTATAATTACCGCTTCGTGATAAAAGAAAATAAACAAAACGCCTGGCCTGTCTCGGCCCAATGCCGGGAAATTTCCCAAAAAGCTCCGCCAGTTTGTCTATTGAATTCATCCGTTATAAACTTTCAAACTGTTCCTCCGCTTTGCCGTAGTTTGAGTAATCAATTTCGACAAAGGTATTGAAGCGAGTGTGGTAGTCGAGGGTAGCCACGCCGAGAGGGCCGTTTCGGTGCTTGGCAATAATGAGTTCCTTTCTCTGGACTTCTTTGACCTTGCCACTCTCGTCGCGGACATCGTCTTCGCTCTGATGGATAAACATCACGAGGTCCGCATCTTGCTCGATGGAACCGGAGTCGCGCAGGTCGGAGAGCTTAGGTTTGCCGCCGCGCTTTTCAATATCACGCGACAGTTGGGAAAGCGCGATGACCGGGATATTCAATTCTCGAGCCAAATGCTTGAGGCCGCGAGAGATTTCCGTCACTTGCTGGACCATGGAGTCATTGGCGCGTGCATTAGCCGGAGCCATGAGTTGAAGATAATCGACAACTAAGAGTTTAAGACCCTTCTCGATTTTCAACTTCCTGGCGGCAGAGCGCATTTTCATAATGGTGTTACCCGGCTGGTCATCTATATAAATTGGAGTGCGGGAGAGCTCGTCTAAAGCATCGCGGATATTTTTGAAAATATCTTCGCGCCAACTGCCTTTCTGCGTACGCACGCCTTTCCTGATAATCGATGAATCTGTGCGCGAGTGGGCGGCCACAATGCGGTCCACCAGCTGGTCGGCGCTCATTTCAAGGGAAAAGATGCCGACCGGCGTTTCGTGAGTGCTGGCCGTGCGGCGGGCAATGTCCAGCGCCAAAGCCGTTTTACCGATGGAAGGCCGGGCGGCAATAATAATGAGGTCTGAGTTTTGGAAGCCGCCCAAAATGTCGTCTAGAGATTTGTAACCGGTCGGCACGCCGCGCAACTCGTGTTCGGCACTCGATAATTTCTCAAAACGCTCGTAAGCGTCGCGGAGTAGGGGAGTCAGGTCTTGAAAACGCGCTGAGCCGGCAAAGTGCTCGGTAATATCAAAAATTTTCTTCTCCGCCTCGTCAAGTACTTCCTCCAAATCCGCCGCTTCATTAAATCCAAGATGAGATAAATATTCGCTTGCTTCGATAAGCTGACGCATCATATGCTTCTTCATCACAATCTCGGCGTAGTGCTTGGCATTGGCCGAAGACGGCACGGCTGAAGATAGTTCCGTAAGGAAAGTGATACCGCCGACGCGCTCGAGCAAATCTTTTTCTTTTAATCTTGTTGAGAGAGAAAGAATATCAATCGGAACATGCTTGCCAAAAAGCTCAAGTACCGTTTCGAAAATGATTTTGTGTTTTTCGAAATAAAACGAAGTGGGAGAAACGATATCCATGACCTCATAGATAACGTCGGGCCGGAGCATGAGCGAACCCAAGAGAGCCGCTTCCGCCTCAAGACTGTGAGGCGGTATTCTTAGGCCGGTTTTCTCATCAAGAGTTAGAATTTTCATTACCCTTAAATGTTATCAGTCTCTATATTTGATGCCAATCTTCCATTAGGTAAAAAACAGTGTCTAAGTTGGGGATTACAACCCGAGGCCCAGAACTTTATCAAAGTCGAGAATGGTGGTTTTTTTATTCTCCGGCGTTACTTCTTTATCTTTGAGCAATGTCCATACTAACGCCAATGCTTGAGGAATGTTAAAATCATTTTCGAGCTTTTCTACAAACTTGGCTTTATAAGCTTTATCTACGATACCAGCCGTGTCAACCTGCCAGGTTGACACGGCTTTACTCAATTTCCCTAAAGCATTCTCCGCCGCCTCCAAAGCTTCGAAGCTGAAGTTAGCCGGTGTTCGATAATGCGACAAAAGGAAGAGATATCTGATAGAAATAGGAGAAACAATCTGCTCCAAGACCTGTCTAATGGTTAAGAAATTCCCGAGACTCTTAGACATTTTCTCCGACTGGATATTGAGAAAGCCGGCATGAAGCCAGTATTTGACGAATGGCTTACGTCCTGAAATAGATTCCATTTGAGCAATCTCGGCTTCATGATGGGGAAATATTAAATCCATCGCTCCGCCATGCATATCATATTGCGGACCGAACTCCGCTTCGGTAATCGCCGTATCTTCTATATGCCAGCCCGGGCGGCCTTCGCCAAGACTAGATGGCCAGGACGGCTCATTTTCTTTTTTAAATTTCCAGAGGCAGAAGTCTCTGGGATTCCTTTTCTCCGGATTCTCATCGATTCTTGAAATCGCATCGCCGGGCTTCAGACTGTTGCGTCCGGATAATTTGCCGTAATCAGAAAACTTAGAAACATCAAAATAATATCCGTCGGAAATTTTGTAAGCCATATCCTTGGCCACAAGCCTTTCCACTTGACTTATAATTTGGGAGATGTAATCAGTAGCTCGAGCATATTTGTCGACACTAGTATTGCCGAGTTTCTCCATATCTTCGACATGGTACTTTTCGTATTCGCGAGCAAGTATCGATGGTTCGACGTTTTTCTCCCTAGCCCGAACGATGATTTTGTCATCGATATCTGTAATATTTTGAATATAACGGACATTATATCCCAGATATCGGAGCGTTCTTGCGATTAAATCAAATTGAGTGTAGGTCTTGGCGTGCCCCAAATGGTCGAGGTCGTAGACGGTCGGTCCGCAAACAAAGAGCCTTACCTCGCTCGGAGAAATCGGCTTAAATTCCTCAAGCTGGCCGGAGAGAGTATTGTATAGTTTTAATGTCACTGGTCTATTATATGATACAATTCTTGAAATGGAATTTCTGAAGAAATATTCATCTCTATTGGTTTCCGCGGCTCTCATAGCCGCCATCTTTTACACTATCGGATTTAAATCGGGGGAAAACAAAGTTTCCACTGCAGTCATCAGCGTTACCAACATAAGAGAAGGGGAGCCGAGCAATATCGATTTTGCCCCATTCTGGAAAGCCTGGAATCTAATAGCAGAAAAGTATGTGCCAGCCAGCACTACAGCAAAGCTTGTAACCGACCAGGACAAGGTTTGGGGAGCAATCGGGGGTCTTGCCAGTTCCTTGGGCGACCCGTACACCGTATTTTTCCCGCCGGTACAGTCTCAGCTTTTCGAATCCGATATCCGCGGCAACTTTGAAGGAGTGGGGATGGAAATCATCGCGCAAGAGGGTGCTATTACCGTCATTGCCCCGCTGAAAAATTCTCCCGCGGCGCGCGCCGGACTTTTGCCGGGAGACAAAATTCTTAAGGTGGAGAACCGTCCGACATCAAACCTTTCCACTGAAGACGCTGTGGGACTGATTCGCGGACCGAAAGGCACAAAAGTTCATTTAACCGTATTCAGGACCGGAGTAAAGGAACCTTTTGAAGTGGCGGTTACGAGAGATGTCATCAACATCCCGACTATCAGCACAAAGACCTTGCCCGGCGGAATTTTCGACATTGAACTTTATAGTTTCTCGGCGCAATCTCCCAACCTCTTCCGCGGCGCTTTGCGCGAATTTATTACTTCCAGAGCCGATAAACTGATACTTGACCTTCGCGGCAACCCGGGCGGCTATCTTGAAGCCGCCATCGACATGGCTTCGTGGTTTCTGCCTTCGAGCAAAGTGGTGGTAAAGGAAGATTTCGGCCCCAATAAAGAACAGAAAGTTTATCGAAGCAAAGGCTATGACATTTTTAACGATAATTTAAAATTTGTGATTCTTGTCGACTCCGGTTCGGCTTCAGCGTCAGAAATTTTGGCCGGAGCTCTCGCGGAGCAAGGAAAGGCGATATTGGTGGGTGACAAGACTTTCGGCAAAGGTTCGGTGCAAGAATTAGTGGATGTCACTGCAAGCACTTCCATCAAAATTACGGTGGCTCGCTGGCTTACGCCTAACGGAGTCTCCATTTCAGACCACGGCATCGAACCGCAATACAAGGTCAAAATGACTCAGGAAGACCGCCAAGCCAGCCGCGACCCCCAGCTCGATAAGGCCATCGAGATTCTGAATAAATAATATGCGGATAATTTTACTCAAAGATGTCAAAGGGGTGGGGAAGATATATGAGGAGAAAAACGTTTCCGACGGATACGCCGCCAATTTTTTACTGCCAAAAAATTTCGCGCTCGTGGCAGACAAGGCGGGAGTAGCCAAAGCTAAACAGCTTAAAGAGCGGAGTGACGCAAAAAGGATTGCTGAAGAGGAAAGACTAAAAGAAAAAGAAACCAAGAGGCAAGAGAAGCACTTAGAACTAGAGAAATTTAAGCAGGCAAAACATTTACCACTTTCTTCTGAATAACCTTGTTATCGAAATGAGTCTTGCGTTTGTAGATAAGAGAGACTTTACCGTTTTTGACCGCAAAAAGAGTGTGGTCACGGCCCATGGAGACGTTTTGTCCCGGGAGGACACTGGTGCCTCGTTGGCGCACGAGGACAGAGCCCACTTTGGCGAAGGCTCCCGGAGTGACCTTGATTCCCAGATATTTTGGATTGGAATCGCGGCCGTTTTTGGTCTTACCAGCTGATTTCTTATGTGCCATAATTAAGCTGAATGAGTTTAACAGAAGAAGTATCTTTTGACAATAGCGGGAACATTGAGAGGTTCTCGTGGCTTAGGAAATTATTTTTAGCTATTGTAATAATTCTTGTCGCTCTACTTTCTTTTGGCATTGGCAGATTGAGTGTGGTGGGGAAGAGGGAACCCATCCGAATAGAATATGACCCTTTATTGAGCATTGAAAATTCATTGAAAATTGAAAATTCCGCTCAGGGTGCTGTGGTTGGTTCAAAAAATGGGAGTAAATACCATTATCCCAATTGCCCTGGAGCAAAACAGATTAGCGAGAAAAATAAGGTCACTTTTAGCTCCGCTAACGCCGCAGAAGCGGCTGGGTATACATTGGCTTCTAATTGTAAATAATGGCTCAACAAAGCCAAGTTTCACATATTTAACCACATAAAGTGCTTGACATCAAATCCAGAGTATGATAGTATGTAGGCAAGTCAGCGGTTAGCTGGCTTTTTACTTGAGAGTGAGAATACAGACACGGCATCTCTCGATTAGAAGTTTAACCTATCGTTATTTTACAGCTTACGACCCTTAGCCTTCTCATGAGCTTCTCCTCCGGAGCGGCCGCGGTATTACCTGCGATTCCATCGCTTATTATACCCAATATTGCCATTCCGAAAGAAGTTAAGTCAGAAGACTATCAGCCGATTACCGACCCGGATAATGTCGAGAAGTTTCTTAACGACTACTTTGCCGATATTCCGCTCTTAGCGAAAATCGGCAGTTGCGAATCTCACAACAGGCACTTCAACTCAAGAGGCGAGGTGCTCCGCGGCGAGAAGAACACTTACGACAGAGGGGTGATGCAGATTAACATCTTATATCACCAGGAAAAAGCTCGGAAAATGGGTTTTGACCTAAGCAATATTGATGACAACGTGGCTTTCGCTCGATATCTTTATGAGAAATTTGGCGCCAAGCCGTGGAAGTCGTCTTCCGCTTGCTGGGCCAAGTTAGCCAATTCCGGACAAATGTCTGAAATCGCCAAGAGATAAATAAACAGAAGCCGCCCGATAGAGTAGGGCGGTTTTTGTTATCTGTACAGTGTCCCACAAGTCAGGTTTTACCCTGTCAAGTCAAATTATATTCTTGTGCTTAAATTCTCTTACATAAAAACTCTTACAGTTTCGATAGTGGGTCTAATTGTTTTCCTGTATTATTGAAGTAATATGGCCGAAGGAAAATACATCAAGGACTTCGATAGTTGGCATTTGGAAAAGAAATCTATTGATAGTAAAAATGATGACCTAATTCCGTATTATTACGAAAGAGAAATATGGTTTTGCAAAGTTGGATGTAATATTGGATATGAACAAGATGGAAAAGATACGGAATTTGTTAGGCCAGTTGTTATTATTAGAAAGCACGGAAAAAATCTGTTCACTGGCATACCCCTAACTACAAAAATTAAATCTCTGAATTTCTATTTTGGAGTAGGGGAGATTGACGGAGAATCAGCTATGGCAGTACTTATACAGGTACGCGCATATAGTTCCAAAAGACTAGTGAACAAAATTGGGATGATGGATGAGAAAGTATTTGAAGCAATGAAAAAAGCCACTGCTGAATATATCTTCAAAAGTGCCTAATTTCCTTGTTATTCTCCCCTTACGGGGCGAGGCCGAAGCCCATATGCATATATGATATCCATATATGTAATTTAGTCAAACGTAGTTATAAACAGTTACTTACACTGTACTTAGCTCCACCATCGAGGTTGTAAGAGATGAAAATCTCTCTTGTTCTGTCTCAAATAAAAAATTCACTGAATTCTGACACAGACTGAACAAGAAACGAAGTTATTGTTTCCGACTTACGGCGGGTTAGTAGCATAAAGCTACAAATTGGTTCACCTTACGCGATTATCTAGCGAATAAGTCTCCAAGTTATCCCTCGTTAAAGGGTAGCGGGACTCTAGAACGTTATCTAGATAATCTTCAGGCTGTCTGTGCCAGGATTCAATGAACTTCGTGGCTAGTTTCTAGTTTACTCTCGGTCTAAATTTTAAGCAAATTAGGGACAGAGCAGGGGAGATTTTCATAAACATCGGCGTTTAAAATTATATAAATTGCCGATTCATAACTTCAATGGTGGGTCTAATACAAAAGACTGACATCTTTGCCAGTCTTAGGTCATCTATTTCGTCAATTGCTTCACAATCAACAAAATGATGATGAGATTCAATGTGTCGAACATTTAGTGCGGGGCTTTCACCCGCTCCCATGGCTAAATACAACAGCGTGAGGTCACAACTCTCACGCTAACACAAGTATATAAAACTTTTGGACTCACTGTCGAGGTTATGAATCAAAGCAAAGTGTAGGGAGTAGGGGGAAAGAACTTAGATTCGTGTCCCACAATATATCTTTTGTGACATATCTATTACTTCAAAAGATCGGTCCACCATTTGAAAGTAAAGTTCATCAATAGATACATCGGCACATATAGCGGAGACAATAAGAAGAACAGTATGATTTTAAGAGGCCTAATGAATAATTTCATTCCAAATATAGGTAATAATATCTTTGATGTAAGAGATAGCGGCCTGGCCACGCGGAGAATCTATAGCGTCAAATATCGACCAGTCGAAAAAATATTTCAGAAGCGCAAGACCGATAATAATCAGGATTATTTTGCCGATAAATCCCCTGTTTGTTTGCATATAATAAATAATAGTAAAGAGACGGTAAACATGCAAGTTCAGAGAATTTCGATGGCTTTTTTGACGCGAGAAATTGATTCATCTTTTCCGAGCACCGCTATGAGCGTAAACGGGTCGGGAGACTTCTCTTCGCCGGATAGAGCGTAGCGCAGAGGCCACAAGACATTACCTTTCCCTACCCTTTCGGCGTATTTCATTATAGCATCCGTATCAGGTATTAATTTATTGACTTCTTCGAGACACTTCTTTGTATCTTCTTTGGAAAAATTTTTCCAACTCATCTTTTCCACATCTAAATCCGGGCGATTTTTTATATAATGTTCTTCTTTCAGGGTTTTAATCTGCATTCCTTTCTGCACTTCAGGCGATAAGCGCTTGATGTGCTCTTTATTTACCCATGCCAATTTTTTTTCATCAAATATTGCCCCGCCCTTTTGAATTTTATTCAAATCAAATTGTTTAATCAGTTCTTCCATCGTAAATATTTCCTGGTCTGTTCCGGGATTCCAGCCGAGGAGAGCTAGATAATTTATCATGGCTTCGGGCAGATAGCCTTTAGCCTGATAATCAATAACTGCTGTCGCCCCGTGTCTTTTAGAAAGTTTGGAGCGGTCGGGAGCAAGAATCAGAGGCGCATGCGCGTAGATAGGACGTGTGGCACCTATAGCTTCTTGTATCAAAATTTGTCTCGGTGTATTGGAAATATGGTCCTCTCCTCTAATTATGTGCGTAATGCCTGATTCATGGTCGTCTACCACTACAGCCAAGTGATAAAGCGGTTCACTAACATTTTTGGCAATGACGAAATTTTCCAGGTCGCTTGTATCAAATTCTATATCGCCTCGAACCACATCCGTGAATTTTATTCTTGTGTTGGGATTCTTGAATCTGATTACACCTTCTTCAGCTTCGTAGACAGAACCGTCTTTTAATAACTTCTCGATATATTTTTTATAAATCTCCCCTCTTTCAGATTGTCTCTGAAATTCGTCGTAGCCAATTCCAAGCCAATTTAGGCTTTCTATTATATTTTCTTCGAATTCTTTTTTCGACCTTTCCCTATCGGTATCTTCACTGCGCAAGATAATCTTACCTCCATTCTTTTTAGCAAAAAGATAATTAAAAAGCGCGGTGCGAGCGGTACCGATATGGAGATTACCAGTAGGGGAAGGCGGAATTCTGGTTATTACTTTCATAAACCAATTCTAGCATGATTCCTCCGTAACCCATTCTAATCCCTCCCTGCCCTCCCTTTATCAAGGGAGAAAAATTCTTTTGAATAAATCTTCCTTTATACTTTCGGAGTCATTTACGACATCATCATTCTTATACCGAACCGCTGTAATACCAAACTTTTCTTTTAAAATATAATCTCTTTCTTTGTCTCTGCCTGTATCATGAACGTCGCCGTCTATCTCTATGTCTAGAAGTAATTTTGCGCAATAGAAATCCATAATAAAATTTCCAATCGGCTTCTGCCTAAGAAAAATTAAGTTTTTAAATTCTTTACTTTTTAGAATATCAGTCCAAAAAATCTTTTCAGCTTTAGTCTGGTTATTTCTCAATTCTCTAGCTCTAGAAACCAGATTTTTATTGTAAGGAATAAAGTTGTATTTCAACATATTGCCCCTCTCCTTGATAAAGGAGAGGTTGGGAGAGGATTTATCTACTTCTCAATTTCATGTGCGAGGGCAATCTTAAGAATTTCTTCCGCCACCAAGCGTGCCGCGTCCGGTTTAAAAAATGTTTTGGCCGCCTCCCCCATCTTCTTGCGCAAATCTTCGTTTGTCACCAGCCGCTCAATTTCTGAAGCGAGTATGGCGGGAGTCAAATTATCTTCTTCGATAACGGAGCAGGCGCCGGCTCGAGCGTAAGCGAAGGCGTTGGAGCGCTGGTCGCGACTAACGCGCTCGTTGATGGGAATAATGATGGATGGCACTGCCCAGCTCGCGATTTCAAATATGGTCGAGCCGGCGCGGGATACAACCACGCTAGCCACGCCCGCGGCCATCCTAATTGCCAAATTATTAAGATAATCAAACGGTTTATATCTGTCTTTGTGCGAGGAGTTAAATAACACCGCTTCACTCGTGGCTTTTACCTCTTCAAAATTATTCTTTCCCACTTGGTGAATAATGACGTATTTTTCCACCAGCTTATCGAGCTCTTCAAGCACGGTGTCATTAATTTTTCTCGCTCCTTGCGAACCGCCGAGAATTAATATTACCGGCACTCCTTCCTCGATTTTTAGAAATTCTCGCGCTCCTTCAGTCTTAGGAGTGGCAATATCTCTGCGCACCGGATTGCCGGTATAAGCTACTTTATTTGGGGGAAAGTATTTTGCCGCCTCGCGGTACGAAACGGCGATTTTAGATGCAAATTTTGCCGCCCACAAGTTCACTCGCCCCGGCACCGTATCTGATTCGTGAATAACGACCGGTATGCGCAAAAGCTTTCCCGCCAGAAGCGCCGGGAAGCTCGTGTAGCCGCCCTTGCCAAAGATAACGTCGGGATAAATCGCATAAACCTGCCTAATGGAAGAAAGAATCCCCCACCCCGTTTTGAAAATATCGATAAAGTTTTCAAACAAGCTCAAAATCCCCGGAGCGCGGCGAATTTTACCGGCAGAATTTTTCTTATAAATAATGCCGTGCTCGTAAAGCACTCCGGCATCGTACGGAGTTGGCGACATGAAGAAGAGCTCAAGCTCTAAAAGTTTTTTCTCTTTGGCTAAAGCGCTGAGCTCTTCGGCAATGGAAATAATCGGGTAGAAGTGCCCGCCTGTGCCGCCGCCGGTAAATAAAATTCTCATATTAAAATCGAGAGATCGAAAGGACGATACCGGCTTCAAGCAGAGTAAAAAATAAAGATGTACCTCCTTGCGATACGAATGGCAAGGTAATGCCTGAAAGTGGAACCACTCCAAGCATGGCGCCGATATTGACGAATGCCTGGGATATAATCATTATAACAATTCCGACAACAACCAGTCTAGCAAATGGATTTGCGGCTCCCGAAGCAATCTTGAGTCCTCGCGTGGCAAAGAGCACGAAGAGTCCGACAAGAATTACCGCGCCGATAAAGCCGAGCTCTTCCGCCGCTACCGCAAAGACTGAATCACCCACCGGCTCCGGAAGATAAGTAAATTTCTGCACACTTTGTCCAAATCCCCTGCCAAATAATCCTCCAGAACCGACAGCGATAAGAGATTGCTGACTTTGCCACCCCGCCCCCAAAGTATTCTCCATAGGGTGAAAAAAGGTTTTGATTCTTTGCATAGCGTACGGAGTGGCATAAATTTTAAACGATATGGCAATGGTTCCAACAATAGCCAAAAGTAAAATGTCTTTCCATCTTGCTCCGGCGGCTACGAACATGGCGATGCCAGTGACTGCAAGTACAAGGAGCGTGTCGTAGTCTGGCTGTTTTAAAAGCAATACTCCCGCAATACTGAGCATGATAATAAATGGCATAAGGCCCCAAGAGAAAGTTTTGATTTTATCTTTGACTGCCGAGCACCAGGCCGCAAAATAAATGATGAATCCGAGTTTAAGCACTTCGGACGGCTGGAAAGAAAAACCGCCAACTTCAAGCCATCTTCGCGCCCCGGCGTGTGCGAAGCCGACACCGGGTATAAGCACGGCAATATTTAAAATTATGGCAAAAAGCAGAAGATAAAAAGCAAATTTTTTCCAAATTTTATAATCGAGTCTTGATGCGATAACTAAAGCGACGGACCCGGCAAGCAAGCCCAACACCGTTTGGGAGAAAGCAATACTGGAGTAATTAGAGCTCTCTTTAGCCAGGAGGGCGAGCGAGGCGGAGGAGAAAATGAGAAATCCCGCACCGGCCAAAAGTACGGTAATGGATAAAAAAGTCTTATCAACTCTCGCCCGGGTTGCCATAGTGAGTGGATTATATCAGTAAAATTTGAGTAAGAGATATAGCAACACTATGCCGGCGGAGGTCCACTGCCAATACCTGACCAGGATACTGGCGAGGTCTATGCCGGAATTTAAGACGGAGGCCATGAGAGCGCTGTTATTAGTTTCGGGCGAAAGAGATTTTAATAATAGAGAATTTGCGGACGGAACGGGCTTTTTCAAAGATTCGATTTTTTCGGCCAGTACTTCGGGAACCTCGCTCAACTTTTTAGTTGCAGCGGCTAGCATCTCGCCGGGCAGCGCAACCGCTTTTTCTTTCGCCTTTTCCAACAATACTTTTGGAGATAAGTCTAAGTCGCCAGAAAGCACTTGCTTGCACATGGCTTCCAATACGTTATCCTTCGTCTCAGCGGCCAAAGCGCTAGGAAAAAAAGTGAGAATGAAAAACAATAAGAGAAACAGAAATTTCATTTTTATTATTTTAACACTTTTACTTCCCTGTTAAAAATATCAGGCGATTCTATGACAAGAAAACTAATTCGGCCCAAAACGGCGCCGCGAGATGTTGTGACGTTGACGCGCCAGCGGCCTGGCGCAAGAGCGGACTTAACCGAGTAAGTGCGGAAGCCTTCTTGCCTGCCGCCGAAGAGCTTAAGCGGTATACGGCTACCAGCAATCCATTTACCGGTATTTTCGTCTTTATACTGCCATTCATGGACAATGTCGGTATTAAGGTCCGCGGGAGAAAAGACGGCGCTATATGCGTACAAAGTCTTACCCTCAGACCAATAAATTTTCTGATTGATTCCAAATAAATCGAGCCAACTTTTTTTCTCTGCCGTTACGGCGTAACCGCCGGAAGCGGTGCGGTCCACGGAGTAGTAAATGCCGGCGTCTTTAAGAACGAGAGGAATAGGCGGAATGACGTTTAAAAAATACAGAAGGTTGATAACAATAAAGAGACTTGAGACAGCAAAGAATGTTTGTCTAGAAAATTCTTTCAGAACTTTTACAAAACCCCATAATACAATAAGGCTTAAAGCCCCGCTTGCAAGAAAGACGACTGAACCAATGCGATGAACCAACACCGGCACAAGATATGAGAAGTATATAAAGAGCGAGAGATAAAGAAATGAGACCCGGAAAACAAGCTGTTCATAGTGCTTTTTGAAAAACTCGTTGGCAAATAAGGCTGAAAGCAGGATAAGAAGAAACGGCCAACTGGCCGAAAGCGCCGCCGACCTGAAGTAGAAGACGAATGAAGTGCCCAAAATGGCGCCGAAATTAAACTGCATGAGGTTAAAGAGAAAGAAATTCTCTTTGCGGTTGAGGACGATGATGCATATGGCCACAGAAAAAATATTGAGAGCGAGCCACAAATTATCGAGAAAAGAGTCGATGCGCGCCGTAAGAAGGTCGAGGATAAAGCCGCCTGCAAGCGAGACGAATGAGATTTTCTTTTCGTTTTCTTCGTACCAATCTTTAAATTTAACGAGCTTTGCCGTCATTTAAAACTTGCTAGATACAAAATAATTCCCGTAATGGCCGAGATAACGGAAATTATCCAATAGCGCATGACCACCTTCTCGCGCGGCCAGCCGATGGCTTGGAAGTGGTGATGCAATGGCGCTACTTTAAAGATACGCCGTTTGTTGAAGAATTTGTAAGAGACAATCTGGATAATGACAGAGGCGGTAGTTAAAACGAGCGGCAAGGCGATAATCGGCAAGAGCAAAACCGCGTCGGTAAGAAATGCGATAACAGAAAGCGTTACCGTCAGCGCAAGCATGCCCGTTTCGCCCATATAGAAGCGTGCCGGCGGGACATTAAACCACAAGAATGCAAGAATGCCTCCGGCAATGGCGCCAGAGAGAGCGGAGATATCGGTTTGGCTATTCATGTAAGCAATAAGCGAGAAGGCGGCAAAGATAGTGGCCATCACTCCCCCGGCCAACCCGTCAAGGCCATCAATGACCGAAGTTGAGAAAGTGGCAAGCATGACCATGATAAAGAACGGTATGAAAATGATGCCGAGTTCCAAACTGCCGGCAAACGGAATGTGGACAGAGCTGAAATCGATTTTGAAATAAAACCAGAAACTGATGACCAGAGCAATAAGGAATATTAGAACAATTTTAATTTTTCGGTAAACCAGAGAGTCGCTTGCGATAACGCCGCGGCCGGAGATGTGAGAAAGGTCTTCTACCAGACCCACCAGAGCCGCGAGGAAAAAGGCTCCCAGAGGCACGAGCGTTTGCGAGCGCGAGAAGAAGTTGAGCTTCTCCGTAAGATTGGTCGGAAAAAATACTGACAAAAGATAAATAACCGAGATGGCGAACAGCACCGATATCCAGATAATCACGCCGCCGATGCGAGGCGTACTCATCTCGGCGGTTGTGTTATGAATAGTGTTAAAAGTGTTTGAAGTATTGGCCTCCGTCCTGGAAAACTTTTTCCACATTTTGTATTTATAAAAGTAGCGGGTAAAAAACGGCGTAATACCAATGCCGATAAAGAAAGTTAAAACGGTCGGTAAAATTATTTTAAGTACGTCCATGGATAAAGGTATTGTACCAGAGGGCAAGCATTAATAAGAGGTAAATCTTCCTGGAGTTATCAATACCATTTGACGTGTGGTCTTCTATAAGCTTTCGAATAAAGCCCGTATCCATATGGCTCTTAATATAGGGGTTCTCAAGAATCGTTTGGTACAAATCCGTTCTCTCTTTGGTAAACCAGTTTCGCACCGGCGTTGGGAAACCAAGCTTTTTGCGCTTGCGCGTGGATTCCGGCAGAATCTTTTTAAACGCTTCTCGTAAAAGGTATTTAGTTTTGCCACTCCTCCACTTAAATCTATCCGGCAATTTTGATGTGAGTTTCGCCACCTCTCTATCGAGGAATGGCACTCTTAGTTCTAGCGAATGCGCCATAGTCATCTTGTCCGCTTTGGCCAAAATATCCCCCACTAGCCAGGTGTTAATGTCGATATATTGCATCTTGGTCGAATCGCTCAAATTTTTGACTTTCTCGTATAGCCCCCCCGTGTCAACCTGGCAGGTTGACACGCCTGTTTTCCATAACTTTTTGACTTCTTCTGAATTAAATACAGAGGCATTGCCTATGTAACGTTCTTCGAGTTTAAACAAGGCGCGCTTGGCGAAATTACTGCCTCGCAGAGGGAGTTTAGAAAGAAATTTCAAAATAAACTTGGGAATCCAGGATATCCAGCGTCGAGCGAAAGGTTCAAGATAAATATTATATCCGCCGAAGAGTTCGTCGGCGCCTTCGCCAGAGAGCACCACTTTGACGTGTTTTCTCGCCTCGCGCGCCAAGAAATATAAGCCGATAGCAGAGGGGTCGGCTACCGGCTCATCAAAATGCCAAACGGCTTCAGGCAACATCTTGAAATATTCTTCCGGACCGATGAAAATTTCTCTGTGTTCCGTACCAAGCGGCTCGGCAGTCTCGCGAGCTTCGCATGTCTCGCTTAGAGATTGAAATCCCACAGTAAAAGTTTTTATTTTCTTATCGCCTCTAATACGTTGCATGAGTGTCGCAATAATACTCGAATCAATTCCACCCGAGAGAAACGCACCGACCGGCACATCGGCAATCATGTGATGAGCTACGGAATTCTTCATTGTTTCCAGAATTTTCTCCCGAGTTTCTGATTCATCTAAAGAATCGTTTTGGCTAAATGCAAACTGCCAATATCTTTTGATCTCCGCTTCCCCAGTTTCTGTATTCACTTTCATGTAATGCGCCGGCGGAAGTTTATAAACATTTTTGAAAAATGTTTCTTCAAGCGGATTATACTGGTATGAAAGGTAATTAAATACCGCAGTGTCATTTACTTCCGGCTGGAAACCTGGAATTTCAAGAAAGCTTTTTATTTCCGAAGAGTACGCCAATACTCTTCGGCTCTGCGAAGCTTCATGCGAAGTGGGGCAAAAGTAATAGAGCGGTTTAATACCAAAGAAATCTCGCGCGAGGAGTATCTCTTTCTTCTCTTTATCGTAAATGGCAAACGCAAACATGCCGCGAAGTCTTTTCAAAACTTCCGGTCCCCACTTTATAAATCCAGCCAAAACTACTTCCGTATCACTATCGGTTTTAAATTGATAATCGCTTAAATCCTTTTTTATTTCTTTGTAGTTATAGACTTCTCCGTTGTAGAAAATTAAATATCGCCCGTCGGTAGAACTTATCGGCTGACGCCCTCCCGCAAGGTCGATGATGGAAAGCCGCCTCATCCCCAGCGAAATATTCTCATCTGTATAGAAGCCCTCGTCATCCGGCCCACGGTGCGCGATAGCCCCAGTCATCTTCTTGATGACCTCGTTGTTCCACGCTCCTAAAATACCCGTAATTCCACACATATTAGGCTGATTATAGCCTATTTCCCGCTTAAATACTGAATCGACGCGGAAACTAATTTTTCCATATCTCTGAAGCGGCCTTCTTCCGAGGAACCCAAGACGGTAATGGCGATTGGATAGCCAAGTTCAGGGTCGAAGATGATGGATAAGTTGCCGCCGGCAGTGGAAGTGTAACCTGTTTTTGATGCCAGAAGACCGGGAATATCCCCCACTATATCGTTGGTATTTTTGGCGGTATGGATTTTATTATCCAAAGATGTAAATGTGGCTACTTGTTCTCGCGTCCCCGAAAATATTTCCGGATAACTTTCCCATGCATAGGACATAAGACGAGTAAAATCGCGAGCGCTTCCATATGCACCGCCTTTTACATCCGATTCGTCAAGTCCCGTCTCATTCCAGAAATAAGTATTTTTAAGTCCAAGTTTGCTTGCCTTCTCATTCATCGCACTCACAAAGTCGCTCGCCGCCCCAAAAGCAAGCGCTACCGCTTTTATGCCATCATTGGAGGAAGTGACCAGAGAAAAATTCAGAAGATTTTTGAAATTCCATCTTTCATCGCGCAAAAGTTCGCTGTCCCCGTCTTCTCTAAGGGCTTCAGCATCCACTTTCACTGCCAAACTTTCTGGAAGAGATTCTTCGGCCACGACAGCCGACATGATTTTAGTAAGAGACGCCAGAGGCAGACGTTTGTCTTCATTCCGGGCAAACAATACTTTGCCGGCTCTAATATCGTAGACATAAACCGCTTTGGCTTCGAGGCTTAAAACGGGAAAAGGATGTGAGGCTGTTTTTGTCGGAACAGAGTGGTCTCTTCTAGTATCTTTGGTTGATAAAATAAGCGCTACGAGAATTACTAAGAGAACCATACCGATAAGATAAATTAACGGCTTTAATTCGTATTCGTGCGCTAGAGATATCTGATTATCCATTATTCGTTGTCATTCGTAGCATTCGGATTATTCGCAGATTCGAACTTTTCAATTTTATTGAATGCGGTTTCGAATTCCGGCAAATCTTCCTTTTTTGTCACACCCAAATATTGTAGCAATTTTATGGTCGGCTTATAAATATAACTTCTCCCCTCTCCTTCTCTACGTTCCACTAAGCCGCGCACCAGAAGCGTGCGCAGAGTAAAGCCTGAATTAACCCCGCGTATATAATCTATTTCCCGTCTCGTTACCGGTCCCCGGTAAAGCACTATGGCCAGAGTTTCGAGTCCGACGCGACCCAGTTCTCTCGAAAATTCTTCCTTCTGAATCTTCTCAATCAATTCGCTTGCTTCCGGATGCGTGCCGAAAGACACTTCTTCGTCGCTCGTTACCAAAACAATTCCTCTGTTCTCGTATTCTTTTTGTAATTTGTCTATTGTAATTTGGACACTTTCTTTCGGAACTTTCAGTAATTTTGAAAATTCTGAAAACGTCACCGGTTCGTTTTTTAAAAATAGTATTGATTCAATCTTCGCGCTGATATCCATAAACTAATTATACATTGGAACTCCCACATTCTCACTTTCTATCTCAATTTCTCCCTGAATTTCCTGGCTGACACGGATCGCGCCGCGCTTCACAAGCTCAAGCATAGCGAGAAAGCCAATGATTATAGAGACTTTCTTCTCGTGTGTAAGTTTCCCTTTTACCCCGTGGAAATCTTTGAAGCTTAATTTCGAAGCCTGTGATATCCTCGTCGCGAGTTTCTCTATCATCTCCTCCAGACTGATTACTTTCTTTACCGTTACTTTCGGCAAAGCAATTTCCTTCGGCAGAGATTCCAGAAGCGCTTCGAGCGCCGCTAAGAGATTATTCGTATTAGTTTTAGAATCGGGAGAAAAGACTATCAATGGCAACTTGGGTGGTAATTTTTCAAATATTACTCGTTTGCCGAAAATCTTTGAGAGTTCGGCCGCGAGCTTCTTGGTTTGCGCATAGAGCGCTAAGCGGTCTTCAAGTTCATGGATGCTCTGTTCTTCTTCCTCAGTTAACTTAAGCGAAGGTAATAACGAGCGTGATTTGATGAACATCAGAGTTGACGCAATAACAATAAACTCCGCCGACTCGTTCAACGGAAACTCTTCATGAGTTTCGAGATAATGAATGAAATCATCCGCCACTTCCGAGAGTGAGACATCATTGACGAAAAGCTTTCTAGACGTGACGAGCTCCAAGAGAAGCTCTAATGGACCTTCGAAACGAGATGTTTTAACTTCAAATTCCACAAATCAATTATACCTTACGGATTCAAGCGCTTGACGTCGCGCGGTAAGAAGGTGACTTCGCGGACGTTGGGAAGGTCGAGAATTTTCATGATAAAACGGCCTGGGCCGATGCCGGCGCCGCCATGCGGCGGACAACCCCAGCGGAAGAAGTTTAGATAATCTTTGAGTGATTTCAAATTCATATTTTTCTCTATCGCCTGCTTCTCCAATATTTCTGGACGATGTTCCCGTTGTGCCAGAGTGGTCACTTCTATACCACGATAAAGCAAGTCTGCCCTTCGACTACGCTCAGGGTCATTTGCTAATGACATATGATAAAAAGCACTCTTGGATTTATGATACTCAGTGATAAATATAAACTCATGTTTATGTTCTTTTAACACATACTCCGAAATGGCCCGTTCTTCTTCGGGAGAAAGGTCGTGTTCTTCTGGAGATGCAACACCGAGTGTTCGAAGTATCTTCTTTGCCTCAACCATGCTTATCCTTGGGAAAGGTTGTGTGGGGATAGTGATGTTTAGCTCGGGAAATTTCTCAAGAAGCTGTTTAAATCCGGCAATAATCATCCCCTCTTCGGCATCCATGATATCGTGATGGTCTTTGATATAAGAAATTTCAAAGTCCCAACCGGTAAACTCCGTCATATGCCTCGTGGTAAAGGACTCCTCCGCGCGAAACACTGGAGACATCATGAAAACTTTTTCGAAACCGGCGGCCATGGCCATTTGTTTGTAGAACTGGGGTGATTGGGCCAAGTATGCCTTGCGATCAAAGTAGTTGACTTCAAAAACTTCCGCTCCGCTCTCTGAAGATGTAGACATTAATGCAGGCGGATAAAGCTGGATAAAGTTGTTCTCATCCCAATACTTTCTCCAGCCTTTTTCAAACTCTGTCCAGATTTGGAAAATCTTGACTTTCTCGGGTTTGCGCAAATCGAGCCAGCGGTAGTCGAAGCGCATAGGAGCTTCCGTTTCTTCATCAGAACCTTTAACAACCACTGGTATCGGAAGTTCTGGATTAGCTTTTGACAATACTTCGATTTTGTCCGGGTGTATTTCTCGTCCACCCGGCGCCTGTGACGCCTCTTTCATCTTTCCAGTCACTCTAATTACCGATTCTAAAGACAAATTTTTAGCCGTTTCAAATTCTGGATTGTCCGCCATAACTACAACCTGTGTTAATCCTTTCAAATTTCTAACTACAATAAAAATTATCTTGGATTGTATTCTTAGCGCATGTACGAATCCCTGTAGTAAATTAGTTTGTAAGTTCATAAGTTTGTAAGTTTAGAAGTCTGAGTTTCTGAATTGCGAAGAAAACGAATATATCCACTTAAAGCCATCAGGAGTTCAGTATACCCATTTATCAATGATTTTTCACTATGAAATCCCTTTTCTATGCATACTTCTAGATTGGATCGCGTCTCATTAGCTTCTCCCTTTACAATATCGTTCAGTATCCTAGTTTTATCTTTAATGGACTTTTTATTGTAAGCTTCGGCAATATTATTGGTAACTGATGAAGAAGAGTGGCTCAATTGATCGACACTTCTAAAACATTCTTCCTTTGGAAAACTTTTCAGTAGTTTAAAAACCTCAAGTTCCAGTTTTTTGGCCATCTGGTATATTTTCAAATTTTCTAATCCGGTAGCCATTAAATTTCACTTACAATACTAAGAAAGAATTCTTTATCTTTTGGATGAGTCAGGAGTGCTGCTACCTTCTCTCTTGGAACCCATTTGGCTTCTGGGTTTTCTGGATCAATAGGATGGATGGCGTTTTCTAATGTTGTAAAAAGAAACATTATTATTATCTTGACCTCTGTTTTATCATCGCCAACACCACCCTTTCCAATTCTGTATCTTTGGTAACTGCCAAGTTCTTTTATTAATTTTAAATCAGAAATACCTGATTCTTCATAAACTTCCCTCTTTGCAGCCGTAATCGCATCTTCTCTCATATCAATATGTCCTTTTGGAAGCGACCAGGAATCACCTTTTTGATTTACTACGAGTACCTTTCCTTCACTGTTGACCACTACACCTCCAGCGCTTTTTGTTTCTTTTATTTGTTCAGCCATAACTTAAAAACTTACAAACTTACAAACTTCATAACTTATAAACTAGTAGGGCGAAAGTCCCACTTTCGCTCGCACTTCTTCCATCTTTTCTTCAGTATGGGCACGAGCCGTTTTGCCACCAAGTTTCAATACTTCCATCACCATAGGTATATCTTTTTTAAAAGCTTGGCGTTTCTCTCGCATTGGTCTGACGAAATTCTTCAAATCTTCGACCAGGAGTTCTTTTAATTTCTTATATTGCCCTTTATTCTCAGCATAGAGAGCGTTCAACTCCGTTTTATCTCGCAATAGAGAATGTATCGCGTACACATTTTGCGGAATCTCTGAATCGGAATCAGTGACAATGCTCATCACCGCTTTTTCTATTTCTCCGTCAGAGGCAAAGAGTCCGATGGTATTGCCATAGCTCTTGGACATCTTTTGACCATCCGTACCCGGCACCACGGCGGCATTTTCAAGAATCAACGGCTCCGGCAATTTGAAAGTGTCGCCGAAGATACGATTAAATTTCTCGGCAGTGTCTCGGGCAATTTCCACATGTTGTTTCTGGTCCTGCCCGACAGGCACCACATCGGCTCCCGGCAAAAGGATGTCAGCCGCCATCAGGAGCGGGTAACCAAAAAGTCCGACATTCACTTCTTTATTCTTGGCCTCGGCATCTTTGTATGCATGAGCACGAGAGAGGTACGGCATGGTAGTGAGACAATTGAAAATCCAGGCAAGTTCGGCGACTTCCGGCACATCGGATTGTTTATAAATCACAGTCTTCTCGGGGTCCAGACCTATGGCCAAGTAGTCCAAGAGCACACCAAGCGTGTTTTCTTCGAGTTCTTTCCTGTTCTGAATCGTTGTCAGAGCGTGCAGGTCAGCGATGAAGATATGGGCTTCGTATTCGTTCTGAAGCTCCACAAACTGCTTCATGGCGCCGAAAAAATTGCCAATATGGGGCCGACCAGTCGGCTTGACGCCGGAGAGTAGTATGTTTTTACCCATAGAGTCAATTATAACCTTAATTTCCCTTTTAATTAAGCCTGGATAAACCCACCTGCTTGGTGGGACCAAAATGAAGCGTAGACGCCATTCTTATTTTTTAGAAGCGTGCGGTGAGTCCCGTCTTCTACAATTTGACCATCCTTGAATACTAGAATTCTGTCCATGTCGCGCAAAGTTGAGAGGCGGTGCGCTATGGCAAAAACAGTCTTGCCTTCCATAAGCGCATGGAGCGCTTTCTGCACCGCCACCTCACTTTCGCTATCCAGAGCACTTGTCGCTTCATCAAGTATAAGAATCGGCGCATTTTTGAGAAATGCTCTAGCAATGGCGATGCGCTGGCGCTGGCCGACAGAGAGCTTCACTCCTCGCTCCCCTACCAATGAATCATATTTATTTGGCAGTAATTCAATAAAATCGTGAGCCTGAGCTTTCTTGGCCACTTCTATCATTTCTTCTTCTGTGCCATCTAACTTGCCGTATAAAATATTTTCGCGGATTGTACGATGGAAAAGCATTGGTTCTTGGGGCACTATAGAAATATTCTCTCGCAAACTCTCCTGAGTTATGTCTCGGACATCTTGCCCATCAACAGAAATAATTCCTCCCAAAATATCGTGCTGGCGCAGGAGCAATTTCATAAGAGTTGTCTTTCCCGCCCCGCTTGCTCCAACGATACCAATCTTTTCTCCACCCTTAATTTCGAAAGTTAAGTTTGCAAATATCTTGCTTTGATTCTCTCCATAAGCGAAAGATATGGTCTCAAACTTAACCGTGCCTTCCGTAACTTTTAATCTTCTTGCACCAGACTTATCAACGATACTGTGCGGCTGAACTATCTCTTTTAAACCATTCTGCATTTCTCCATAAAATTCCATCAGTTCATTGATACGCTGGCCTATATGAGACAGTTCACGCATGAAGCTGTGTGCCAAAGATATAATCATTACCAGCGAACCGATTGTTATAACCTCTTTAGACCACAAAGAGAAAGCCCAAAGCATAATGCTTCCGATAAACACACTGACAATAGCGTTATTAATAACAAGAATCCATTCTCGAAAATTATTACTCTTTACGACAGCAAATCTCCATTCATCCATAGCCTTATCCAATCGATCGATTTCAAAGAATCTTCTAGCATATTGCTGTACTGCGGATATATTAGTAACTGTATCAATAACCTGCCCGCGCAACTTGGCAGCTAATTCTACAGCTCTGTCTGCTAGAGAAACTTGTCGGCGTGTTATCCATAAGTTGAATGGGGTTAATACGGCTATGCCTAAGATGAAAGTGTACGCAACTTGCTTATTTGCCGAATACATAATAGCCGTTGTTACAGCAATCGAGGCAATAAAGCCGAAGAAATTCCATAACGAGTTATTTATCAATCTGGAGATATTTGATGATACGATGCTTACTTTTTCACTTAACGCACCGGAAAATCTGTCGTTGAAAAAAGAAAGGCTATGAAGCGACAGATATTCAAATAGAGATTTAGCAGCCCTTAGCCGAGACTTAATTGTAAGAAAATTTTGAATAAATCCAGTAGCTCTTACAGCCCCGACAGAAAGCAAAATTAAAATCGGATACATAAGAACCCACATAAAAACAGAGCTTGAGGAAGAATTAGCAGCGTCAATCAGTCTTTTAAGAGTATAGGACTGTAAGCCACCGAAAATATCAGATAAGAGAACTAGAAAAAGTGCTAAGAAAAACCACCTCTTGTACGGCTTAATGGCAAACCAGATAAATTTAAACGGAGTGCTCGGGATATTTTCCATGACTCAGAATTTTAAATATTACCATAGGTGGATAACTGTACACATAGACTAAAAATAAAGAGTAAGATTAAAATAGACAAAGGAGGCTGTATGGTCTGTAGCAAGTGTCTCAAAGAATTTGTTCCCGCACACACCATCGAAGGAGAGTTGGTCCAAGGCGACGTGCATATCCTCGTCCGAGGTATGGAAATGCACGAGAGCTGTTTCAAAGGCCTCAAGATTGTTTGGTGGGATGAGAGTTCCTACCAGAGGGCGTTGCGCGGAGCGCAACGCCCTCATTTTTCTACAACCCCTCTTTCTTCAATTCCTCAATAAGTTTCCTAGCCTCTTTGGAAAGTTTTTCGGGAATATTGACGGAAATACGTATATAAATATCTCCCCTTTTGTTTCCGCCCAAAGGCACGCCTTTGCCTTTCACTCTTAAAATTGTGCCGTGTTTAATGCCACTAGGAATCTTGAGAGTAATTTCGCCATCGAGAGTGTGAATCTCTTTCTCTGCGCCTAAAAGCGCTTCTGTGAGCTTGACTTCCGAATCCATCACTAAGTTGTAACCCTCTTTGCGGAAGTACGGATGCTTCCTGACATGCACTTTTACGTAAAGATCTCCCGGTACTCCCCCTTCAAGCGTCTCGCCCATGCCGGAGAGCCGTATCATCTGGCCTTCATCAATTCCCGGCGGTACGGAAATAGAAACTTCTTTTTGCTTTACTAATTTAGAGTTTATGACAACTTTACGTTGAGTGCCGAAAATCGATTCTTGGAAAGAGAGTTCGATATCGACGGCAATATCGCGCCCTCTACGCACTCGCCTGCCGCCGAAAATGCTTGAGAGAATATCACCCAAGTCTCCCGTATCAAAACCTGCTCCGCCAAATCCAAAGTTGGAGAAGTCAAAGCCACTGGACCAGACGGGGTCTGGTCCGGAACCCTTGAATCCGAAACCTCCGCTCGCTTGTCCAGTATCGTACTGCCTGCGTTTTTCTTTATCAGAAAGTACGGAGTACGCTTCGCTCGCTTCTTTAAATTTAGCTTCATCACCACTCGCTTTGTCCGGGTGGTGAGCATGAGCTAATTTTCTAAAGGCCTTTTTAATTTCCTCTTCGCTCGCATCGCGTTTGACTCCTAAAATCTTGTAATAGTCCTTCATTTAGTTTCCGCATCTTTGATGTCGGGATTCTCGCCTTCCGGCGGCTTCTGTTGTTGGTCGTTGGTTGTCTGTTGTCTGTTCATATACTCCCCTATCTTCTGCATCTCCGTCGAGAGCGCTTCGGTTGCTGATTTAATTGATTCAAGATTTCCAGAATCTTTTTCCTTTTTGAGCGCGTCAATTTTTGCATTCACTCCGGTTTTAATATCTTCCGGAACATTTGGCGCATCCTTGAGAGATTTCTCGGCTGTATAAATCATCTGCTCCGCCAAATTTTTGGCATCTACCAAATCTTTTTTCTTCTGGTCTTCAGCGGCATTTGCTTCGGCATCTTTTTGCATTTTCTCGATATCTTGTTTCGATAGTCCAGAGCTTGCTTCAATCCTTATCGACTGTTCCTTGCTAGTTGCTTTATCTTTGGCTTTTACATTTAAGATTCCATTGGCATCAACATCAAAAGTTACTTCAATTTGCGGCATCCCGCGCGACGCTGGAGGAATGCCGTCAAGAATAAATTTTCCAAGCGATTTGTTATCTGACGCCATAGCGCGCTCTCCCTGCACTATGTGAATCTCAACGGATGTTTGATTATCCGCCGCCGTAGAAAAAATTTGCGACTTGGCGGTAGGAATAGTGGTGTTTTTCTCAATCAGTTTTGTCGCTACTCCGCCCATAGTCTCAATACCTAGAGAAAGTGGGATAACGTCTAAGAGCAAAACATCTTTGACATCTCCTGCCAGAATGCCTCCTTGGATAGCGGCGCCGAGAGCGACTACTTCATCGGGGTTAATGGATTTGTTTGGCTCTTTGTTAAAGAATTTTTTAACTCCTTCTGCAATAGCCGGCATGCGGGTTTGTCCACCGACAAGAAGCACTTCATTTATATCTCCTATCTTAAACGGAGAGGCTTCCATAGCGCGCTTCGTGATAGTCATGGCGCGGTCGACAAACTCTCTGGCAAGTTCTTCGAGTTTCGCGCGGGAAATTTTGAGCAATAAGTGCCTTGGACCTGAAGCATCCGAGGTAATGAATGGAACGTTGATTTCAGTTTCCGTGGCAGTCGAGAGCTCAATTTTGGCCTTTTCGGCGGCTTCGTCTAAGCGCTGGAGAGCTAAAGCATCTGAACGTACGTCGATGCCGGATTCTTTTTTGTATTCTTCCGCAATCCAATTGAGCACTTTCTGGTCGATGTCTTTGCCTCCGAGATGCGAGTCGCCGTCTGTAGACTTTACTTCCACCACATCATCCCCTACTTCAAGAATGGAGATATCAAAAGTGCCGCCGCCGAAATCGAACACCGCAATCTTCTCATTCTTTTTTTTATTTAAACCATAGGCGAGCGCGGCGGCAGTCGGCTCGTTGATAATTCTTTTGACATCCAACCCGGCGATGGCTCCGGCATCTTTGGTCGCCTGTCTTTGCGAGTCATTGAAATAAGCGGGTACGGTAATAATTGCCTCTGTTACCTTTTCGCCCAGCCTTGCTTCTGCGTCACTCTTTAACTTTCCTAAAATCATGGCGGAGATTTCTTCCGGGCGATAGTCTTTATCGCCCATCTTTACCAATACGCCGCCATTCTGCGCCACTTTTATCTCATAAGGCACGGTGGCTTTATCCTTCTGTACCGCAGGGTCGGAGAAAGTGTGGCCGATGAAGCGCTTGATGCCAAAGACTGTGTTCTTCGGATTGGTTACCGCTTGCCGCTTAGCCAAAAGCCCTATCAGACGCTCACTGGTCTTGGAAGTCGCGACAATGGAAGGCGTGGTACGTGCGCCCTCCGAGTTTTCCAAAATTTTTGGCGTACCTGCTTCCATGACCGCCACGGCGGAAAAGGTTGTACCCAAATCAATGCCGATTATTTTTGCCATAATTTAATTCTTATATTCTCCTATCCGCACTTTGGCGGGTCTGATAATTTTCCCTGATAGTATATAACCTTTTTGCGCGACTTCAAGAATCTTGTGGTCCTCATCCGGCTTATCTGTATGGATAACGCCGATTGTTTCGTGAAATTCAGGATTAAATTCTTCTCCTATCGGATTTGATTCTGTAAGACCATGTTTATCAAGCGTCTGCATAAGCAATTTGTACACCGGCTCATTGTTGCCGATAGACAAAGCATCGAGCACCGGAATTAAATCTTTTACTACTTCCAAACTGACAAACTTCATAAACTCCTTCTTCGCCTCCTCATCGCGTTTGCGCAGATTGACAAAATCCGCCTGGCTCCTCTGCCAGCCGTCTAGATACTCCTTGGCCTTTACCTCCGCTGTCGCAAGCTTATCCTTGAGCTTCTTAATCTGCTGCGCTTGTGTCTCTTCTGCAACTACAGAGTCGTCTAGTTCTTCCGGCACTATTTCATTTTCGTCGTCTTTCATGCAAAAGATAAGATACCTTAGAAATTACTTAAAATCAATGGTATAATCGTAAAAGGGAGGCTCCATGAGACCATATCTGATCATTCTCGGGTTTTCATCGCCCCTGATACTGTTCTTAGCTGTTCAGGGCGTCTGCTATGTGATGAAGCGTAAAGGAATAAGTATCGAAAAAGAGATTGGCGGTTCAACCGCCAAGTGGTAACAGAACTAACAACTACAGCCCGAGTCGCGTATAGCGACTCGGGCTTTCTACTTTATAAAATCCTCATACATTATTTTTACACGGTCGTGGAATAATAATGTAATACATCTATCTTATGCTATAGCGTATTTTAGATGTATTAGATACAAGATTCTGAAGAGAAATCTTGATGTCCGCGGTCAGGCCAGCATTGCTGTGTCCTAGAAACATTGCCTTCAAGCCATTGCCCATCTTGATAAGTTATAGCTGTTTTATATCTAGATGCTTTAACAGAATCGTCATATAGACCGTCATAAGTTATAGTAACAATCCAATCACTACTTACTTTATTTATCTCTATCTTACATGAAGCGTATTTCCCCACTACTCGCTCGGAACTACACTCGCTATTCCATAATTTGTCTTTTAAAAGTTGCATAACCACTTCTTTCGTGAGTTCATTACCTGACTGGATATTTCGTTTATACTCATAACCAACATTTCCAAGATCGGAAGTTTTTGTCTTATTGCCAGATAAATACTCAATTTCTGCCCACAAATTAGTAGCAAGGATAGTTATCGGTAATTTTAATTCCCATATATTATCGTAAGTAGATTCCTTAACTTTAGTCATTTTGCCAGCTGATACGCTCTCTGTAATGCCTGTTCCAGTAGGATAGTATCGCACCTCCGCTGATTTAATGTTCTTAGCCACTAAAACAGCTTTAGCTCCAGGATTATACATAGTCCATCCTTCAAATTTGTATGACGGCTCAATTGAAAAAGAAGTGACAAGTTCTTGATTTTTTGGTAACTCATTAGTTACAGCAAAGTATCCTCCTCCAATAGCGGCAATAACCAGAACAGTAATGAGAACTTTATTCATATAATTATGTATAAGTATAACACGACTAGCGCTTTGACCACTGCGGAGCCTTTCTAGCTTTTTTCAAACCGAACTTGCGGCGTTCTTTGGCGCGAGGGTCGCGCTTGAGAAAACCCTTAACCTTGAGCTTGGTGCGCAAGTCTGGAGCGTGCTTCGTCATAGCTCTCGCTATGCCGTGCCTCAAAGCCTCCGCTTGAGAAGATATGCCGCCTCCATTGAGCTTCGCCGTCACCTTAAACTTCTCCGGCGCATCGTCAAAAACTCTCATTACCGTATTTTTGAGCGCGGCTGTAGAAAAATATTTTTCAAACTCTTTATCGTTTATGGAAATTGAAATTTTGGAAGCGGGAGTCAAACGCACTCTGGCCACGCTCGTTTTCCTGCGTCCCACCGTCTCTATATACTTTTCCGATTTAGTAGCCATTTTATTTTATTTTCAAATTTTTCATCATACGGGAACGAAGTTTATTCTTTGGCAACATACCGTAAACCGCACGGCGCAATACCTCTCCGGCTCCTTTAGTCCGAACAATTTGCTCTTGTGAACGAATTTTTAAGCTTCCCGGATAGCCGGAGTGGCTGTAATACTTCTTAGCTTTAAGCTTTTTAGCATCGAGCTTCATTGAATCAGAGTTCAATACCTCCACTTCAACTTTCGGAATACGATTGCGAGCAAAGTCGGTGCGATTCTTGCCCATAAGCAATACGGCCACTTCGGTAGCTATCCTCCCAGGCACTTTATTCTTGGCATCTATGGTGTATTTCATTATTTTACAAATTCGATAACTGCCATTTTGGCGCCATCGCTCTTTCTCGGCACAAGCTTAGTGATTCTCGTATAGCCTCCAGTCCTTTCTTTATAGTCTTTCGACAATTCCAGCGCAATTTTTTTAGCGGCCATTTTACCTACGCGAGCTTCGAGCAGACGGCGGGCTGACAAACGCTGCGGGGCAGCGTTTTCAGGAGTTGCTTTCTTACCCAAAGTCACAAGCTTTTCGATAAAAGGACGCAGTTCTTTAGCCTTGGCCTCGGTAGTTTTAATCTTGCCCTTCAACGCAAGATTGTGCGCTAAAGATTTCATGAGGGCATTCCTCTGATTTTTCTCTCTTCCGAATTTTCTCATTTAAGTGTTATACCGAATTCTCCAAGAGCTTTTTTAATTTCCTGAATGCCTTTCATTCCCAATCCTTCAATTTCCAGAAGGTCTTTTTCTTTCTTACGAGCCAATCCTCCTACGGTGCGGATATTGGCAACAGAAAGCGCATTCTGAGTACGAGCGCCGATGTCAAGAGACTCAACGCGAGTCTTCAATACTTCCGGGTCGACATCAGGCTTGGAAACAGAACTTGCGCCAGAAACCACTTCGCCGGAACCATAATTAGAAGCGACAGGTTCTTCCTCTTTGAAGCCAACGATGGCTTTGAGTTGATTTATCATAATCTCGATGGCGCTCGATAGAGCGACAGACGGCGCTATCGTGCCGTCTGTCTCGATAAAAATTCTTAATTTATTGAAGTCGGTTCTATCACCGACGCGCATGTGCTCAACTTCGTAGGAAACACGGCGGATGGGGGTAAAGATGCCGTCAAGAGCAATGGTGCCGATATCCACGCGAGATTTGTCTATCATTTCCTTCGGCATAAAACCAAGGCCCTTTTCGGCCTTGATTTCCATTTCAAGCACGGCACTTTTAGAAGTAAGAGTGGCAATGGGAGCATGCGGAGTGAGAACTTCAACTTGGCCTCCAACCTCAAGGTCGGAAGCTTTGGCTAACTTTTCGCCTTTCGCCTTTAGATAGATGATCTGCGGTTCATCGCCCGTGATGCGCATTCTGATTTTCTTAAGATTAAGAAGAATGGTAATCACATCTTCCTTAACTCCGTCGATAACAGAGAATTCATGAGAGACTCCGGTAATTTTAACCGAGGTAATAGCCACGCCGGGCAAAGACGACAAAATAATGCGCCTGAGGCTATTGCCTAAAGTGTGTCCGTAGCCCGGATAAAGCCCGTCTATTTCAAAAACTCCGCTCTCTCCCTCTTCTGAAATAACCCGAGGTTTGGAAGGTAAAAGTATCGTGTAATCAGCCATAATAAATTTTTTTTTGAAAAATTGACAATTAATTATACCACTATCTATTGTAGAATTCAATGACTATGCCTAAATCAAATAGATTTTCAGTGCTATTATAGACTGGCATGCCCGTTACAGCCACTGTCTTCTCTTTCGGTTCGATTTTAAGCCAGGCTGGCGCGGCAAGCGTTTTCATTCTTTCTTCAGCTTCGCTGAAGAGATTGCTTGAAGCAGAGCTGGCGCGAATACTTACCACATTTCCCTCCCGCAAGATGATGGAAGGAATAGTTACTCGCTTATTATTGATGAGAATGTGTCCGTGGCTTGCCATCTGCCTTGCGGCGGAGCGAGTTTTAGCAAGACCGGAGCGGAAAAGAATATTATCTAAACGGCTTTCGAGAATGGCAAATAATTTCTGGACCGGGTCTTTGGTTCTCGCCGCTTTATCAACATAGACTCGGAATTGTCTCTCATTTAAGCCGTAGGTGAATTTGGCTTTTTGCTTCTCGGTCAATTCGCGCCCAAATTCCGACTTTGGTTTACTGCGGCCGGTGCCGGATTTTTCCTTGCGAGCAAGCGACAAAACGTATTTAGGAGTTTGAGTTTTTTCAAATACCGGAGCTCCGAGACGCCGCGCAATTTTGTATTTTGGTCCTATTCTCATGATACGAATTTTACGAATTTCATCGAATTAAGTTCTGCGGGGTTTAGGCGGTTTTGGCCCATTATGCGGTACCGGGGTCTTGTCTTGGATAGTAGTTAAATTGATGCCCTTCGAGATAAAGCCTCTGACAGCGGAGTCTCTGCCGGACCCGACTCCTTTGACTACTACTCTCACTTCTTTTACTCCCAAGGTCTGAGCTTTGGCCGCGAGAGTCTCGCCCACTTTGGCGGCTGCAAAAGGAGTGCCTTTCTTGGCGCCCTTGAATCCAAGAGCACCGCTCGACGACCAAGCTAAAACATTATTTTTACTATCCGTCAGAGTGAGTTTGGTGTTGTTATACGTGGATTCAATGTACAGAGCGCCACTCACCACTTGCCTCTTTGAGGATTTAGATGGAGCCGGCGACGCATCAGCCGTATCTTTAATAGTTTCCTCTGTAGTTGTGGCGATTTTTTTCTTACCCATAATTATTTATAGTGAGTTCATTGAATTACTTCTTCTCTGCTACTTTGCGTCCTGTACCCATGGTCTTTCTGGCGCCTCTTTTAGTGCGAGCGTTAGTCTTGGTACGCTGACCTCTTACCGGAAGATTTCTTGAATGTCTTATTCCTCTATAAGATTGAATATCTTTGAGTCTTTTGATATTTCCGACCACTTCTCTCTTAAGGTCTCCTTCGAGGGTCATCTTTTCAATTTCGACGCGAATCTTATTTTCTTCCTCGACGCTTACGTCTTTGGACTTTTTGTCCATAGGAACGCCTGCTTCTTTCATAATTCTGGCGGCCTGAGAACGGCCGACGCCGAAGAGAACCGTTAGGCCGATTTCAAGACGTTTTTCATCTGGGATGGTAATTCCGAGTATTCTCATTTAACCTTGTCTCTGCTTATGGCGCGGGTTGGCTTTACAAATGACATAAACATAGCCCTTTCTACGGACTATTTGGCACTTTGCACATATTTTCCTGACCGACGCCTTCACTTTCATTGAGAGTCTGCATTGTAACCCGAAGCTCTTTTTCTGTCTATAGACGCTTAGTTATGCGCGCTTTGCCGCCGTACGGCTCAAGCTCTAAAAGTACTTTGTCACCTACTAGAACTCTTATTCGATGCAATCTCATCTTGCCGGATAAGTATGATAGGATTTCTTCGCCTCCTTCGTCTAATCGAACTCGAAACATAATGTTTGGCAAAGATTCTATTACTATGCCGGTTCTCTCTAATTCGCTCGATTTATTTTGGAGCATTTTTCTTTATCGTAATTTTGGCGGAGTTGAGAGGAAAACTATTTTTCCAAAACGGTCTGACGGTGGCCGTAGCCGAAACAACGGCGGGATAATTATTCAATATCGCCGGAATGTCGCGCTTACTGCGGCCGGCTAAGTCTGTTTTGAGAGCGGTCTCATTGGTGCGCCATACGGCCGTAGTGTCGCCAGTCACGGAAAGGTTGATTTCATTCATTGATATAAGGTCCTTTGGAGCATTACCGGCAAAAGATACTTCGAGAGACTCAAGCGGCATTATATCCACCAATTCTCCACTGGCAATTTTTATCTTACTGTTAGCCAATTGATTTGATAAATCGCTTTTCTTAAACATCATGCCGGCAAAATCGCCCTTAACTTTAATGACAGCATTGGCGCCAGACAAAGCCGTCGACGGCAAGGTCTCAAAGTTTACGGCAACAAGATTCGGAAACATACTGAATCCATCAGGCACTTGGGCTTTCGCTTCGGCCAGGAGTTCCTCGCGAAGAGCCGCTTCAAGCTCTGAGGTGGCTTTGGCTTTATCTTCATTCTTTACTACCGCTTCCTTGCCTATAAACCCGCCGGCCATCGGCGTCTTGGAACGGCCGTAAACGTCTTTAAATTTCGAAGTGCCGGCAAGCCCGGGCAGAGTAAAGTCTGACAAACCGACGTTATAACTATCTCCTGCCTCATCGGCATACGCGAGCGCTTCCATGAAACCGTTGGCGGGAACAATTACCGCGTCTTTGATGCGATAAACCTTCCCTTCCGACGTTTGGAAGCGCGTATTCTCTATCAATTTCTGCGGCGCGCTTGCGGAGTTATACACCACAATGGTACCGGAGGCTTTACGTTTTACTTCTTCCGTGCCGGAAGCAGGCACGCTCTTCTCTTTATCTTTGGAAAGTTTGACTATGCTGTATGAAAGATTTTCTCCCGTGCGCCTTGCCGTATAAACATCGCCTTTGAAAGAGAGATTGGCGGATTTGGGCACATAAGCGAGGGTTGCCCCGTCAAATACTGCTAATGCGCCAAAGATTAACAGTAATAAGACGACGCCAGAAGCAACCCATAACTTTTTTTTTGAGTGATGTTTTATCTTTCTTTCTTCAGACGGAGCAGTCGCAAAGTGCTCAGATTTTTTACGATTACTGGGAATAGGAATGTCTCTGATAGTTTTTCTCTTTAGAGGAATGATTATGTCTTCGATGTGCTTCGGCATAAAGGAATTATAAACTACTACTGGAAAGTTTTCTATGCTCTTCCATTTGTTTCTTAAACTTATCTTCATCGACGTTTGGCACTACTTCTTTAATAATTTCAAGCGGCAAACCAAAGCTCGTAAAAAGAGTAAACGGGTCTCGGTCTGCTTTAACTTGTTTTAATCCGGTCTCGAGCGTTTTTTTAAACTTCTCGATTTCATTCATTACTATTTCTTTCGTATTTTCCGCGAAAGCATAGAGACCCTTATAGCTTGGATGTTCCACTACCTTTCCAATCACAGCATTCAAGGTTTCGGTTTCAATTTTAAGTTTGCGCGCATGTATATATGCGCGCCGCAAAAGCCTTCTCAACACATAGCCGCGGTCGGTGTTGGACGGCAAAACGCCGTCGGCAATCATGAACACGGAGGTACGGATATGGTCGGCAATAATGCTTGAATTGGCCACTTGCATAGTAGATTTGAACAAATCGGTTTCGAAAACGGTTTCTTTCTTCTGGAGCGCCATAGTCAGGCGCTCCAGACCCATGCCGGTATCAATGCCTGTCTGTTTGAGCTTCTCAAACTTTCCCTCGACATTTTTAAAATATTCATTGAACACGATGTTCCAGATTTCGATGCCGTTGACATAAATTTCCGTTGTTGGGCCGCATGGGCCGGACTCGCCCGTAGGACCCCAGAAGTTATCTTCACGGCCAAATTTCTTTATCGTTAAATTCGGGTCAATCGCTTTCCAAATGTTTACAGATTCCTTATCTTCGAAAACTTCGCTATCGCCTTCAAAAATAGTGACATAATCTATTGATAGGCCCATCTCTTTTGTTATAAATTCGTGCGCGTAGGAAATCGCTTCTTTTTTCCAGTATCCGCCGAAAGAAAAGTTTCCAAGCATTTCAAAAAATGTCAGATGTCTTTCATCCCCCACTTCTTCGATATCGGAAGTACGCACACACTTTTGGGATGAGGCCACATTACTGCCATAAGGCGATTTTTCTCTCAAGTAAAACGGCTTGAATTGCTGCATGCCAGCTGTTGTAAACAGCACGGATAAATCGTTCTTATCAGGCACGACAGAAGATGAGGGAACGATGACATGCCCGCGCTTTTGGAAAAACTCTAGGAATTTGCTTCTGATTTCTTCCGACTTCATGAGCTACTATTAAATCAGAGTTTTTAATATTTTGAAATCCTCCTTCAGAGTATCCAGGAGATGCTGGTTGTAAATGGCGGCGGCGGGATGGTACAAGGGTATAAGTTTGAAGTTAGAAGTTTGAAAGATTTGTCCGTGCAAAACGCTTATTGGTCCCACTTCCCACTCGAGACCGTAGTGGTTCATGACGTATACCATGGAGAATCGCCCGAGCGTAGCCACCGCTTTGGGCTTAATAATCTCAATCTGCCGGTCAAGAAACGGCGCGTAAATTTCAATTTCTTCAGGGCTGGGGTCGCGATTGGCGGGCGGGCGGTCTTTGACGATGTTAGTCACATAGACATCCTTGCGCGCAATACCGACAAACTCTAAAAGCATGTCGAGCACCTTGCCCGCCCGCCCGCAAAACGGCCTGCCGGTCTTTGCTTCGTTCTCGCCCGGCGCTTCGCCGATAAACATAACTTCGGCATTATGATTTCCCTCTCCTATTACCGGGAAGTATTTATGTTTTACCCGCTCGGCATAAAGCGGAGAGACGGAGAGAGCGACCACCTCATTTTTAATCTGTCTTAAAGCTTCATCTTTCTCCATAAATTCTCTTCAATAATGCCGGACTGTTCTCAATCATATCTTGAAGGTTGCCTCTCTCCGGATAATTCCAGCCTATCATTGTAAGGTTCTTGCAGACGCCGTAGTGGATGGCGGTACTCGAAAATTTAGTATTGGTGATAAGCCAGGCATCGGTGATAGCTCTCGCTTTGCCTCCGTAGTCAAAAACATTTTCCTTAAGGTCGTCAAACCTTGCCTTGACATAGAGCGCCACCTTCAAATCCGATTTGGTTCCAAGCTCGTTGTGGAACTTCGCTTCCACCATAATCAATTTTTTCTCGTTATAAGCCACCACGTCCACTTCGTGCGGCACACATCCGCCCAAAACCACCTGCCTCGTGGCGCATTCGAAGCCCTGTACTCTCAAAACCTCGGCAACAAAATCTTCAAAAGGAAATCCCGACGGTCCCAAGCTCATTACCGCTCGGCGGAGAGAATAGCTCCTGGCAATCGGCTTGGACATCCGCTGTAAAGTCGAGAAAGCGTGCTTATAAATTTCCTCCGTTGTCATATCATCATGCAACTCCGGCAAGAGATGAGTTAGCACATTTGTAGCGGCCTCTTCCGTCGCTCCGGAATGCATGAGCGATGCTCGCAATTTTTCAGGCTCAAAGCTCTCCCGCTTGCCATTGGCCTTAAGGATCACTATTTGTTCCGACACTGTCATTCTTTAAGTATATCAATAGTATAAACACAAACAACAATTTTACACCTACGTTACTTTTACGCGACCGCGTTATTTTAACGTATTGAAAATAATTCGTCTTAATGGATTAGATCAAACTCTTCTCGCAAATATTTGTCATTTTCCAGTTCGTCTACAATTAAATACAGTAAGTCTTTGCCAATACCAAAATCCGTTTTAAGTAATGCGATAATGTCTTCACAATCATACGGATATATCCACACGCTATTTTGAAGACGCCTGATACCAGCTTTTTTAAAAAGTGTTGTTAAGTCGTTTCTCACCACTCTCTTCTTCTCCGGAATATCGAAAATCATTACTCGCCACTTTTTATCCCATTTCTTTGGTTTTCTCAATTGGAAATCGGCGAATTCCCATCTCCGCATTTTTTCTTTTCCTAAAGCAGTCAGTTCGTAGAACTTGCCGTTGAATTTTATTAATCCCTTTTTAGCCATCTTACTGGCTGATGACGACACATATTCTTTCTGCCTAAACTTAGGTATTATTCCAAGCTTTGCCATTGTTCCTATAACATTAGGTGCCAATAATCCAACACCCAATACGCCGGCGGCAGCTATAGTTTTTAAAATCATCTGTTGGAGATGTTTTCTTTTGCTTCTTTTCTTGCTGCTTTGTTCTAAATTACCCATACGTTAATTATGTGCGACCGCATTATTATAACGTAGTATAAAGTAGTTACAACTAGATACTGTGGATTACTCCAGAACTTTATCCATCACGGCGCCGCCGAGGCATTGAGAATAATTATTCTCAAGATCCACATAGAAAACGATTGATTGGCCTAGAGACAATCCCCTGATTGGTTTTGGAAATTCCGCCGTTAATTTTTTGCTGGTAAGAGCGAGAGTGACTGGAATCTTTTCGCCGCGATATCTAATCTGAGCCAAAACTTCTGGTATTTTAGGTTCTGTAATCCAGTTCACTTTTGTGAGAGAAACTTTGGTCGGAGAAAGAGTCGATATTTCTTGAAGGCTATTGGATACGGTAATGGTGTTTGCTTTTAAATTTTTTGAGACGGTGTAATAGGCTCCGGCCTCCGGATTTTTCTTTTCTATATCAAAGCCATGCCTTTCGCCTATGGTATAAAGCACCGCTCCTTGATGAGTGCCGATGACTTTGCCGGAAATATCGAGTACTTTACCGGGTTTGGTTTCAATGAAGTGCGATAAAAATTCTTCCATAGTTACTTCACCAATAAAGCAGACACCTTGGCTGTCTTTTTTCTCCGACACCGGCAAGTTAAATTTCTTGGCGAGCTTTCTTACTTCAGATTTTTCCATATTACCAACCGGGAAAAGCGTGTGAGACAAATCTTCCGGAGTCAGAGTCCAAAGAAAATACGACTGGTTTTTTTCTCCGCTCCAGTAGTGTCCGGTGGCTATGTAATCGGCTCCCATTGCTTTTGCTTTCTTCCAAAAGGCGCCAAATTTAATTTCTCTGTTGCAGAGCACATCTGGATTCGGCGTGCGGCCGGCTTTATATTCGCTAATCATTTTATCCACTACGCCCTTTTTATATTCTTTTTCAAAATCAAAAAATAAAAACGGGATATTAAGCGCAATAGCCACCCTCATGGCATCGCGCCTTTCATCTCTCCAACTGCACGGCAGAAAATCAGGCTGCCATACTTTGATAAATACTCCGGTGACATCGTATCCCTGCTGTTTCAGCAGTCCTGCTGAAACAGCAGAATCCACCCCGCCGGATAAGCCGATAAAAACGCGCTTATCGCAGATACTTCGCGATGTTTGTTTTATGTTCATCAAATGTCCTTGCATAATGCATTTTCCCTTCCTTATCTGTCAAGAAATATAAATAGGGAGAAGATTTGGGATTAAGAGCGGCATTGATGGAAACAAGTCCCGGATTATTAATCGGCGCCTCCGGCAAGCCTTGAAACTCGTAAGTATTCATCGCCGAATCGACCTGTAAAGGCATGCCGAGCTTCAGGCGCTTCCATAAAATGCCACTCGCTAATTTCCTTTCTTCTTCGGTCTTAGCTTCACTCTCAAGAAGAGAAGCCATGACAATCACTTCCTTGGTTACCGGGAGACCAAGAGTTTTTCTGTCAAAATTATCGGTAAAAAGCTTAATGGTCGATGAAGCTGTGGCGGTCACGGGAATAAAATATGTGTCTGGAAAGAGATATCCTTCAGAAGCATGGGTCAAAAAATATTGGCGGTCGAATAACTGAAATCGCGCGTCAAAAAGCGAGGATATTTCCGAAACGGTAAAACCTTCCGGAATGGTAATCTTGGCAGTCTCGATGTCACGTTCTCCTCGAGCGACGCGCCAAGCGACGACAAAGACATTTTGTGGACGAGTCAGTTTATATTGGCCCGCTTTCATATTGCGCTCACCGCCGACAATGATAGCGGCAATTCTAAACCAAAACGGCGAACGTATCGCGCCAAAAGATTTTAATTCCTCTCCTATTTCATAAAGACTGCCGGGAGAAACGGTAATAATGGAGCCTTGAGGATAGGAAACTGGCGGAGATATTCGCCAGAGAAACACCATGAAGAATATTGTCGCGCACGGCCAAATATATTTCATGTAGGCAGATTGGCCGGAGCCTCGGCTTTCTTGGAAGGAATACGGGCAAGCGTAGGAGTAGTGGCCGTTCCTCCGGCCGGAAAATGAAATAGCGTGGCTAATTCCTCCACCGTCAAAACATATGGTTTTCCCATAAGATGCTTGTATGGCACATTGAAGAATGAGCGGCGCTTAAACGCATCGAGGTGTCGTCTCTGGTTCTCCATTTTTCTAATATCCAAGAAGTCTTCCCAACTATAATTAATGCCGGGGATAAATTGATTTGGACGAATACCGTTTAAAATAGTGCTTGAGCCGACATAGCCGAATTGGCGCATGCTACCAATCATGCCGGCGGTGGAGTTCTTATCATCCGCTTCAATAGTAGTGAAATACAACAGACGAAGCTGGGTGTCATATGCGTGTTTGGAAGCGTTGCGCTCGATAGAGGCGATAGCTTCATTTTGAGTCTTAGTTAAATTCAAAGTTGATATGGGCATGCCTTCTTTTGTCTCAAAGTAAGCTTCTTTCTCCGCAATTTTCTTTACAGCATCTTTGACTTCTTTTGAGAAATGCTTTTTTGGATTAAGCATTGCGTCTTGGAAGCCTTGTGCTCGGTGGCCTTGTATTACAATTTGCACTGCCGCTACTTCTCCAGGCTTCCTCGCGCCAAGATATTCGAGTACTGGCGTAAGCGGGTCTATAATCTGTTCTGGTTCTTTATCGGTTTTATCAAGCCCAAAATCTATATAAGTCTTAATGGGGATAGCATCTTCTTTAACGAGCCTAGTCGTAATACCCTTAACTTTTACTTTCGCAGGGTCAAATATCAAGTCAAGCGCGTAATCCTTGGCTTCTACAATTTCCACACCCGGGTATTGGGAGTAAATACGAGTCTCAACAACCTGCCGCCACTTTGGCCAGGTCCAAATGTAAAATTTTATTTGCCCGCCAATTGAAACTATTTCCAGAGAAAACCAATTCCTGACAGCGCCATCAATATAGACGTCCGTTAATGAACCGGGGACATCTTCCCACATGCCTTCAAGCACCATCTCCATGGCGGCCGGAGTTTTCTCAATATCTTTCGGCAACTTGATTTCAAGAAGCACGCCCCCCTTTTTTCTGATAAACTGGCGGCGCTTGTAGTTAAACCAAGTATGCATATAAAGGCTCACGAGCATTACGACGAGCCAAACTGGCGCAGAAAGAAATAAAAATCTTGCCGTAGCTGCAAAATCAATGCCAAACATAATTATATTCTACACTGATTTTATAAGTTATAGTACTTGCCGTCTTTGCCTCGTCTGAAATATTTCGGGTTCTGAAGATTGACAAGAATGGTGTTTTCTTTGACATAGCGCTCTTTGAGCACTTTCTCGACGATTTTTTCTTTGACAAGCGGTCCGTCCTTCTCGATAATCTTTTTAATAACATCTTTAACAACGCCGGGCATATACCCCCATTCGCGAAGAGCGTAGAGTCCGCGCCCAACTTGGACAAATCGCGGGTCTTTAATCAATTCATTGTGAGTAGTGGCTATGTGAGCTTTTCTATTGAAATACTGGGTAATGGCTTTGGCTACTTCTTTGAAGTGAATGGGCGAACCGTGCTTTCTGATGACAAGGAAGGCGAAATCGCGCATGCCTTTGGCGTTGACGTTGGAAGATGAGGTGCGTCCCCATTCGCCTAACGGATTTTTGCCGATTTTGTGCGAAACGGAGAGCCAGCGCTTTACCACTTCTTCATTTTTGTACTTTTCATTCAAATCTTTAACTTCCTCCAAGAAAGAGCTGATGAGGTCGCCTTCGAAAACCAATTCATCGTCAGAGAGTTTTGCGTAGAGCTTGCGCAAAGTATTCTTAATTCTTTCGGAAAGTTGTGAATCAACATACCAACGATGCTTAAATTCCTCGTCCTCTTTCTCCCTCTTAAATTCTTCGCCGACAACTAAGAGAAAATGAAAGTGGTTTTGAGTGCTTTGGTCCTTACTGAAATGATTGAGCAAATCTTTCTCCGACACCAGGCCGCCGAGAGTAAGTAAAAGTTCCTTGAGTTCAACAAAAACCGGTTCACTGTCTTTGTAGGTTTTTGATTTGCGAATGGAAATAAGAGAATGATTTTCAATTTGGCGCACGCGCTCGCGAGTGATGGAGTATTTTTTGCCAATGGCATCCAAAGTAAGTTTGGCCGGTTTGGCTCCAAGGCCATAGCGATTAACCAGCACGTCTTGCGCGCGCTTTGTCAGGATAGATAAAAGCCGCTTTGTGACCTCTTTGGGCTTGAAGCTTAAATTGACCTTTTCCATATTGTTATGTCTATTTCTATCACTTGACCTCTGTAGTGTCAAGTCGTGTCAAGATGTCACGAAATTAACCAGCTTTCCAGGCACACAAATCGACTTTTTGATATTCTTGTCCACAAGCCATTTTTGGATTTCCGGAACTTCCTGTGCCGCCTTAATTATCTTCTCTTTAGTGATATTTGCACTCGCCACAAATTTACCTCGAACTTTGCCATTGACCTGAATCACAATCGTTACTTCGTCCGCAATCAATTTTGATTCGTCATACTTTGGCCATTTTTCCGTATGAATCGAATTTTGGCTAACACCGAGTGTTGACCAAAGTTCTTCGGTAATATGCGGCGCGAATGGCGCAAGTAAAAGCAGTAAAATTTCAAATTCTTTTTGTGAGATTTCTTCTCGTTTATCCAACTCGTTGACAAAAATCATCAAAGTTGAAACCGCAGTATTAAATCTCATTGCTTCTATATCTTCCGAAACTTTTTTGATAGTCTGATGCATCAAGGTCAGACCTTGAGAATCAATATTTAAGGTCTGACCTTTTCCCGCAAGTTTCCATACTTTTTCCAAAAACCTTCTTGGTCCAACTAGCGAGCTCTCGCTCCAAGCAATGGCTTGTTCAAACGGGCCCATAAACATTTCATACACGCGCAAAGTATCAGCGCCGAAACGCTCCACAATAGAATCCGGATTGATGACATTGCCTTTCGACTTGCTCATCTTTTCTCCTCCTTCGGCAAGAATCAGGCCATGAGAAGTACGTTTTTTGTACGGCTCGCTTGTCGGCACCAGACCAAGGTCAAAAAGAAACTTATTCCAAAATCGCGAGTATAGAAGATGAAGAACGGTATGTTCCATCCCCCCGTTATACCAATCAACCCCGCCCCCGGACTGGCGGACAGGCGTCATCCAGTATTTCAGTTTTTCCAGCGAGGCAAACTGTTTATCATTATGAGGGTCGCAATATCTATAAAAATACCATGAAGAACCCGCCCAGTTAGGCATAACATCGGTTTCCCTCTTCGCCTTACCGCCACACTTAGGACAAATTGTATTAACCCATCCGGAAATGTTTGCCAGAGGTGATTCTCCTGTTTCTGTAGGCTGGTAATTTTTAATCTCCGGTAATTTTACCGGCAGTTCAGATTCCGGCACGGGCACAATGCCGCATTTGCCACAATGTACAACCGGTATGGGTTCGCCCCAATATCGTTGGCGAGAGAATACCCAGTCACGCAGTTTATATTTAGCGACTTTTTTCCCATAATCTTCGAATTCGGCTTTTGTGTAATTTTCAACAATCGGCAGATGATGTTTCTCGGCAAATATTCTGTCGCGCTCGTCGTCAGCCGGCACGCCCATAATGGCTCCGGTACCGTAATCGGCCATGACATACTCGGCTTCCCAGACCGGAATTTTTTCTCTCGTCGCCGGATTGATAACGTAGCGGCCGGTAAATTTATCTTCTTTTCCGGACATCACAATAAAGGTTGCTCCGCGAATCGTATCAGGTCTTGTGGTAAAAATTTCTATGTCGTCAAATTTAATCAGCGCTCCCTCGCTTCTACCTATCCAATTTCTTTGTTGGATTTTTACACGTTCTGGATAATCAACAGTATCTAAATCGTCAGCTAGTCTATCTGCATATTTGGTAATAGCAAGCATCCACTGTTTTCTTTCCCTTTTTTCCACTTCAGTACCGCAACGCTCACATTTTCCATCTACCACTTCTTCGTTAGCCAAGCCGATTTTATCTTTCGGACACCAGTTAATCGGCATCTTGGCTTTGTATGCCAAGCCGCGCTCAAGAAATTTCAAAAAGAGCCATTGCGTCCATTTATAATATTCTGGGTCGGTGGTATTAATCTCTCGCGACCAGTCGAATGAAATTCCGAGTGACTGGATCTGTCGGCGAAAAGTGTCGGTATTCTCTTTTGTGACAATTCTCGGGTCTTTACCGGTTTTAAGGGCGTAATTTTCTGTCGGCAAACCGAAGGCATCCCATCCTATCGGGTAAAGCACATTGAATCCTTCCATTCTTCTTTTTCTTGAGACAATGTCTAACCCGATATAAGGACGCGGATGCCCAACATGTAAACCATCTCCGGATGGATACGGAAATTCTATAAGAGTGTAGTATTTGGGTTTTGAAGAAGAATCTTCAGCGTGGTAGAGGCCGGCTTGCTCCCACTCTTTCTGCCACTTCGGCTCAATTTTTTTTGGGTCGTATGCGCTCATCATCCAAATAGTACAAGAATTTCTGCATATGGTAAATGGGGTTTTAGATTCCAATATTTCTCTATAAAAGGGTTCGCGCGAGCTTTAGGCTCGCGCGTTTTGGCGGTCATCTTTTTCCTCTCGTTTTGCTTGTGCGAAACAATTCCGCAATGGCTGGAACAATCAAAACATGAAATACCGCGGCGGCGGCGATAAAAAAGACGGAGACCAGAGAAAATCTGACCCAATACGCCCAGTCAATCTGTTGCGACCACATGTGCACCTCCAAAAAGGTTATATCAAAAATTCAACAACATCGCCATCTTGGACAACATATTCCTTCCCCTCCGTTCTTAACCAGCCTTTCTCCCGAGCCTTAGCTATAGAGCCAGAATTAGTTAAGTCGCTATAAGAAACTACTTGAACGCGGATAAACTTGGTTTGAAAATCAGAGTGAATTGCCTTCCCCGCTTCCGGCGCGGTGGAACCGCGTTTGGTAGTCCAAGCGCGGCTCTCCTTCTCTCCAGTCGTAAAGAAGGTTATCAAATCCAGAAGTTTATATGATTCTGTAATCAACTTGTCCAAACCCGTGCCAAAGACCGGGTCAACTTCAATCAAAGGTCTGACCTTAGAATCCAATTCCCAAGGTCGGACCTTGGGAGCCGCTTCTGACATATTGAGTACGTAAAGTGTTGGTTTCTTGATACCCGCTTTCTCGAGTTCGAGATTTATAATCTCAATATCAAAAAGCGGATCTACTTTTTCATGCACATGGATGACATTCGGGTCTTCAAAAATCCTGACCACTTCGATGATGGCATCCACTTCGCGGATATGGGAGAGGAATTTATTGCCGAGCCCCTCCCCCTCCGAAGCTCCTTTGACGAGCCCGGCGATATCGACGAATTCAACTACCGCTGGAATAGTTTTTTGCGAGCGACTAAGGTCACTTAGTCGCTCGAGCCTTTCGTCAGGCACAGGCACAATGCCGACAGACGGGTCAATAGTGCAGAAAGGATAATTCTCCGCTGGCACGCTTTTATTCGTCAGCGCGTTAAAGAGCGTGGACTTTCCTACATTTGGCAGGCCCACTATGCCTATCTTTAAGGCGCTCATGCTAATTTAGTTCTTACTCGAAGTTGCCAGCGGTAGAAAAACTTTCTTGCCTCTTCGACTACTACGATAGATGTCGCGATTAGAACAATCGCGACCCAGTCGGAAATTTCGAGCGGTACCGTTCGGAGAATTTTTTGCATTAACGGATTATAAACGGCAAAAAGTTGCAGTCCGATAATAGAGAGTGTTGCCCCGACGAGAAATTTATTAGAAAAAGGATTCATTTCGAATATTGATTTGTCTTCCGAGCGACAATTCCAGGCGTTAAACCATTGAAAGACAGCGAGTATAGTAAGCGACATAGTCCAGGCTTTCGCGATATTGGTCTCGTGATATTGAGTGAACAGATAAAGGGCGCCAATAGCCATCGGAATAGCCATAAGAATCATACGATACGCCATCAGTTTATCAATTAAATATTTTTTAGGCCGCTCGAATTTGCCGGAGAGAAGCCCTTTTTCCTTCGGTTCCATGGCAAGCGCCACATCCAAAAATCCGTCGGTTACAAAATTAAGCCAGATAATCTGCGCGGGCAGAATCGGAAGAGGAATACCAATAAAAAGTGCCCCTGTGATGGTAAACACCTCGCCCATGCTTGTAGAAAAAAGATAGAGGATAACCTTTTTGATAGTTTCGTAGATTCCTCTCCCCTCTTCCACAGCAGACACGATGCTTCCGAAATTATCGTCAAGAAGCACTATATCGGAGGCTTCCTTGGCGACTTCAGTGCCGATCTTCCCCATAGCAACGCCGAGATCCGCGGCGACAAGCGACGGTGCGTCATTTACGCCGTCCCCAGTCATGGCCACAACTTCTCCGCGTGATTTATACGCTTCAATAATTCGAAGTTTATGCTCCGGTGTTACCCGCGCAAATACCGAAACCAATTTGAGCCTTTGGGATAATTCCGCGGCGGACATCGCGTCAACTTCCAATCCGGTAAGCACCTCGTCATTCCCGTGCCAGATGCCTACTTCTTTTGCTATGGCCTGGGCGGTTATCTTGTGATCGCCGGTAATCATAACCACTTTTATTCCGGCCAACTCCGTTTTTCGTATGGCAGATGCCACTTCCGGCCTAGTCGCGTCTCTCATCCCGTAAAATCCAACGAAAGAAAGGGTCCGTATTTTCCCCGGCTTGAGCGTTTTTCCGGCATCCGGATCAATAGCAAAGGCCATCACGCGCAATCCTTCCTGCGACATCTGGTAAAAGATGGATTCAAGATTTTTCCGGCCTGCTGATGTGAGTTCTTTCTGTTTCCCATAGAGCCATATTGTTTCTGATAATTCTAAAATAACTTCCGGCGCGCCGACGACGGTCAGGAAATTCTTACCACCAACTTTGTGAAGCACGGCGTGGTACTTGAGCCGATAATCAAAAGGAATCTCCCCAATAACCCTAGATTCTCGCTCAAGGTCTTCTTTATGAAAACCAAGTTTCTGCGAGAGCACGAGCATCGCCGCTTCGGTAGGGTCTCCGGAAATCCGAAAGCGCTTATCTTCATCCGAGTATATGACTCGGGCACTGGCGCAAAAAGCGCCGATCTTTCCGGCGAGCAAAAGTTCGGGATGGTTCGCGGTGTCCGTAATGCGGCCGTCAAAGCTGATGTCGCCCTTTGGCTCATACCCAACGCCACCGACATCAAACATCTTTTCTTCCACATACACCTTTTGAATTACCATTTCGTTTTTGGTAATGGTGCCGGTTTTATCAATGGCGATAATACTTGCCTGGCCTAGGGCTTCGACAGCTTGCAGTTTTTTTACGAGAGCCTTGCGCTTCGACATCCGCCAGACGCCGGAGGCAAGCACCAGTGTCATGACGATCGGAAGGCCTTCGGGAATAATGGAGACAGAAAGAGACACAACCGTGGTAAACATTTCTACAACGGTTTTTCCGGAAGACACTCCGATAATGAAGAGGAATGTACTGATGACGGCAACTGTCGCGATAATAAGGCGCGAGAGATAGCGGATGTTGATTTTAAGAGGAATTTCCGATTCAATAGTGCTGATTTCCTTGGCAATCTTGCCGACCAGAGTATCAAGAGCAGTCCCCGTTACAACTGCTCTGCCATTTCCGGCGACAGCATGCGTGCCTTTGAAAATCATGTTCCGTCTATCCTGAATACTCACATCAGAATGAAGCGAGTCAGCAATCTTATGAACCGGTTCTGATTCGCCTGTGAGCGCCGCCTCATCAACTTTCAGATTTTGGGATAGGATAACGCGCGCATCTGCCGGAACTTTTTCGCCTTCTTGGAGAATAACGATATCGCCGGGAATGACTTCTGCGTCCGAAATGATTATTTCCCTTCCATCGCGGAGCACTGTAGCGCTGGTTTCCACGAACTGCTTGAGGGCAAGCAGAGTATTCTGTGCTCTTCCTTCCTGTATGGTTCCGACAATCGCGTTAAAGATAAGCACGGCGAGGATAATCAAACCGTCAATAATCTCTCCCGTAGCAAAAACAGCCGCGCTGGCGGCTAGAAGAATGTAAATAAGCGGGCTTTGGAATTGGCGCAGGAAGATAATCGTGAGACTGTCGGCTTTAGCCTCCGGCAACTTATTAGGACCGTATTCTTTGAGCCTGCGATTCGCTTCCTCGACAGTTAAACCACGTTCGCTCGTCTGAAGCTTGATAAAAACATCTTGAAGTGATTGTGTATGAAAGTTATTGTTCATGGCAACTTAGACATTTGCGATTATAACAAATTGAAAGGGCCCGAGGATGTGTTGGGGAGGCGAAATAAATCCGCTCCTTTTCCTTCGGACCCTTATCGGGGAAATGGGGCTTTTGAAAGGGGTTCCCATTACCGCCGAATCTCGCTTGTGTGCAGTCTGAACTGCAAAAACTGGTTAAACCCCCAGTTTAGACCGAACACAAACGATAAACTAGCCTGTCGCGCCAATGGCGAATTGCCGAACAATTTCCGGTTGCCCGTTTTGCATTTGGACAACCGCCAAAACTTTCGTTTTTGGATTTGCTCTCTGATATCTGCGTTCACAGTTACCCTTGTGAACGACAGTACCGTCAGAAAACTGAACTAAATCCCTTTCAGCACTCGCCAAACTTACAGAGCATTGTCCACATGGAATCATACTTTCTCCCAACTTGAAAACTGAAATTGGCGCATTCAACGTCTTGTCCCCAGCATCATGAACTAAGGGACGTTATCGGTAAGCCGTTGCTCCAGTTACTCCAAGGGGGTTGGAGCGGCTGGAAAAACCTGGAACATTCTGATTTTATTATACACCCTTACACCCCATCTTGTAAACCTTGCGTTTAATGCGCTCGCGGCGCCAAAGGCCAGTGTGTTTGATATATCCAAATTTGTAAACGCGTATGGGAGAAAAGCCCGCAAACCACAAAACACCCTTTTTTAGTTCATTGGTCGTATCACCAAAGATTAAACGTTGGATAAATGGAATGGTGTCTGAAGTAACCACCACTGAAGCGCTTCGGCCTTTAAGAAGTTTCTTCCACCAGAATTCATGCGTAAATTTGAAAGCAAATCCCGGAAGCCAAGTGCGGTCGATGAGGCCTTTTAAGAGCGCCGGCATAGTGGACCACCACGACGGATAGAAAATGACAAAATGATTGCACCAACGCACATTTTCTTGGAAAGCGACTAGGTCCGGTTCAAGAGTCTGTTCAATCTTATAACCCAAGTGGAGTATCGGGTCGAATTTCATATCTCCTAGGCTCATTCTGCGCACTTGATGCCCCGCATCAAGTGCGCCCTTTTCATACTCGCACGCCAAAGTACCGTTGAGAGTATCTTTATCCGGATGCCCGAGGAGTATGAAAATGCGCTTCGCTTTTTTCATTTTTGCATTAACTTTTGAAGTTCTGCCTGATATCTGCGCATTACGACCATCGTGGCGGCCATTTCACTCATACCGGCTTTGGTTTTCTTTTTCACTTCTTCGCTGATTTTTTTAAAGAATTCCGGATGCGCTTCCATAAGCGCGAGCAGTTTCTCCCGCTCGGCTTCCGGCATATCTTTCATCTTATGTTTTAAAACCTGTTTTAAGAAAAAATCTTTGATACCCATAGCGCGATTATATCATCCCGCAAAGCTTTTTAAGAGCTGTAACATCGGAAGCGACGGCCATTCCCGCATCGCTCTTATTGAGTTTGTACATAATGGCTTGCGGGTCATTCATGTGTTCTAACCCTAACGCATGGCCAAGCTCGTGGGCTAAAACTCTCACGAGCTTCTCCTTATTTTTAAATTCGAAAATGTCGATGCTTTTTTCTTCTCCATTGATGGCATACGAGCCGCCGGTAAATGTCTCGCCACGCGTAGCGCCTATGGTATTAAACTTTTCCACGTCGAGATTGAGAATATTGGCAAGATGATTTAATTCATTGACGTAAACATTCACCCTTCTTCCCTTCTCGTTCAGTCGGGCTTCAAATGCTTTGAGCTTTTCCAAGTCATTCTGAAGCTCGACCTTTTTTGTTTCCAATTCCTCAAATTGTTTTTTGGAAGTTCTTGAGCTGGCATTCCAGAGCGCGACCATCTGGTCGTACTCGCTGTTTTTAGCACTAAAGGCGGCGACTATATTATTGTAAATCTTTTCGTCGGCGTCATATTCTGCCTTCAATTTTTTAAACTGGCCGTAGAGCGTGTAGTAAGTACCCTCGTTCTCTTCCACCTTCTCGCTAATATTTGAAAGAGTGTTTGTCGTCTCTTGGCGATAGTCATATATGAGATTTACTGCAAGGTCTGGCTGTTGCGGAGAGTAGCTGAAAAGTTCTTTATGGATTGGTCGTTCCCAAATACCTTCAGCTTCGTTCAACGCTTTGAGAAAGTTTTCATAAGAGACTCCAAATTTTCTATCAAAAAATCCTATCGCATAAGTAATCGGTTGGGCGCAAGGAGCCGCCACTTTAGGCAACTGGCGAAAATTCCAGGCCGCAAAGCCCGCTATGGTTAAAACTATTAGAAAAAATTTCTTCACTTACTGCTTAGGTAGAATCTTGTACATGCCGGTACCGCAAACGGTGCAAGTACCTTTGGCAGCGGGACGGCCAGGCTTGATTTCCACCTTTTGCACATCCTTCATTTCCCTTTTTTCTTTGCACTTCACGCAGTATCCGATGACTTTTTCGTCCATAAATTGATTATATAACGGCTAAACGCACTTTTGCCAGTATATCATAGAGAAACCCCCGCGCCAGCCTAGGCTGGCGCGGGGATTTTATATCAACCCAGAGCTTCGAAAAGCTCCGGGGGCGTAAACGGCTTGTGGAGGAAAGGAAAATGAAATTGTTTCTGCAACTCCTCCAGATTACCCGGAGGATTGCCGCTCATCAGAATAAACCTAACGCTATCAAACCTCCTATCCGCCCGTATTCTGCAGAGTAGGTCCAATCCGCCCCAATTTGGCATATCCTTATCTGACAAGACTATATCAAAAAGCATCTTGCCATTCATAAGCTCCCATGCCTCCTTTCCGCTTCTGGCTAAAACTGGGAAATAACCGCCTCTGCTTCGAATAAAATCAACGATGAGAGAGGCTACCGACTCGTCATCGTCAACTACGAGAATGCTTTTCATAAACCCTCCAAAATTCTTTAGTCTGTTTTTATTATAATATCATTATTAAAAAAGTCAAGTGGACTGTATCGGAATTGCACCGACGACCTCTCGAATGCGAATCGAGTGTTCTACTAACTGAACTAACAGCCCGTAAAAATTTGGTGGACTCACGGGGAGTCGCACCCCGGACTCGTCCATGCCATGGACGCGTGTTACTGCTATACCATGAGCCCGTAAGTGCTTTATTTTGCTTAACTTTTTAGATAGAATCAAGCCCTCGGGCCCTTAGCTTAGTTGGTAGAGCGTCTCATTTGCAATGAGGAGGTCAGCGGTTCGAATCCGCTAGGGTCCACTACAGTGCTCGATGTGTCTATTTGCGATCAGGTTGAACGGATTTCGTAGCTCAACCACAACGTTTTTTGCTGTTACAAAGCGGTTCGAAGTTATCTCCTCGACCAACTCACGCTTTCTGACGGGATTCGCCAGTTGGTAGCTCAACTGAGCCGTATTTGCCAGTTCGAAGATTCTCGTAAGGGTTTCGACGGTCTGCTCGGCATTTCCTTGCAATTCGTGCTCTCGTTCTTCCAATTGCTTCTTTTCCAGAAGCAAGATTCCTTTCCGGCTCTCGAAGGTAGACCGATCGATGCCAGAATCAAGGTACGCATCTGTGAGCCGGTTTAACCGATCAGAGATGGCGGCCAAACTGAGCTTTACCGATTGTTGTTGGTCTACCACGTGTTTCGTCGCATCCAGCCTCATGGCTTGCAGACGTTGGCGCCAGTACGTCTTTTCGGCGTCGTCCAATGTAAGGGGGGTAAAGCTACGGTCGATTGCTTCGACAACTTTTTCTTCGCGGACACATTTACCAGGGCAAGTACTGACGTAGCAGCGATAGTAGGTATGCCCTTTGTGCCGTTCGCCGACAAGCGAATATTTGCAGTGTCCGCATTTAAGCAGCCGCCGGAACTGAAACTCTGGTCGTGTCAATTTGACTACAGTCTTTCCTCGAAGAATCTCTTGGACGCGCTTGAAAAGCCGCGGCTTTACGATTGGTTCATGAATACCTGTGAAAGTTTCGCCAGTGCGGCGAAGTCTGATCAATCCAATGTAGAAAGGATTGTTGAGGATGTCAGACAATGCGGAGCGGGTAATTTTGCGACCGTGCTTGTTTCGCAAACCGAGAGCAAATGCCGCATCAACCAATTCGACCAAACTGTAACGGCGGCTCGAGTAAAGTTCAAACGTCTGCCGGATCAGTGGTGCTTTTGTAGGATCTGGCACTTTCGGTTGCCCTTTTCCACGATCGAGGTAGCCAATGGGCGCCGGCAGCGGATACAAACCCTGTTTGATTCGACCGTAAAAGCCTTTGCGAACCTCCTCCTTTAAGTTCCGAATGTAATCAGCAGCGATGACGGCCTGGATGTCGGCCGATAGCCGACCGCCACGTGAATGCAGGTCTAGACTTTCATTGGCGAAGTAAACATCGATGCCTGAGTCGATCATTTCCCCAAGATCCGCCCAGTCGCGGAGATTACGCGCGCTGCGGTCAATTTTGTGGATGACCACCCCATTAGCGTCCCCTTTCTTAAGGCGCTTCAGCATCTCGGTGAATTTCGGGCGGCCGCGTTTAGCGGCGGTCTCCCGTTCTTCATACCACTCGATCACTTTCAGACCGTTACGATCCGCGAAGTGGCTGATGGCATCACGTTGCTCCTGGAGCGATACGCCTTTTTCACCTTGCTTAGCAGTGGACACACGTATGTATGCGAAGCATTGTTTCATCGAAATGTAGTTGGAAGTTATGTCGGCGAGGAATTAACAGGATCAGTATAGCCGCCGGAAATGCTATCGGTCAAAGCCAGGAACTGTTGGTAGCGCCCAGAATCGTTGCGCAAATCCTCGTATATGGCGATGATGGTTTCGAGGTAAGCATCCAGGTTGTCTGCTGCCTCGATAGCTTCTTCCTCTGTGAGGTTCGGATAGAGTTTTCGAAATTCCACGTAATGATCATCGTCGCCATTCATGCCGGCGATGCTACGTCTCTTGCGAGTACAGGGATAGAGGGGAGATTTTCGCTGGCAGCGAAGCAGCAGTTCGTAGCGTTGCCAGAAGCTAGTTCACTGGATGTGCTGGAAACAGAGCGTCAAGCCTCACGCCCACTCTCTTCTGGTCATTTATCCGGGGCCAATCCGAAAGAGCAGCGCAAATTTTGATTGCCGTACGCGTAACGATCGCTTGAACAATTCGTTGGTTAGCGAGCCGACTAATGCGCGCCTTTGTCAGACCGGTTTTCAGCGCAAGATCCTTCTGCGTCTTTCCCCTCTCCCGCAGGAGTGGCAGGAGATTCGAAACAAAAACAAATGGTTCGACTGATTTTGTGGAATGTGTGGACGGCATGGGGATAGCTTGGGTTGTCGCGCGCGACAACTGCCTATAGTCTTAAAAAGTGTCGCGCTTGGCAGAGATACATCAGTAAACGGCTCAAAACCAGCGGTTTTACTGACTAATCGAACCGGCCATTGGGCCGTTCGCCCGAGTCATATTAATCAAATGCGCTCTAATGTCAACCCGCCTCGGGGCTATCCAACATTTCTGTATTGCAGAAATATTCCCCTCTACTTCGACATACTCCTGCGCCGATATCGTGGAAGTACTCCATGTCCGCACATCCGTTCAAAAATTATCTTCGTACATCTAGAAAGGGACTCGGTTTAGATCAGCGTCACTTGGCGGATATTCTCGGCCTCAGATCCATGTCCCGGATTTCGGCCATGGAGAACGGGCTCGCCCTGCCGACAGTCCGTGAGTGCATAGTCTTTCAGCTCCTATTTAATCGTTCATTCGAGGAACTCTGGCCGCATGTGGCACTGGAGGTCGAAGTTGTCACGGAAGCGAACGTTCGGAGACTGGTAATCGAGCCAGAGAAGCGGATGCGCGTGTCCGAAAGAAAGCGAATTCGTGCAAACATTATCAGAGCCAATCTCGAATCGCTTCTGCGTCGGTTATCAACCGAGCATGAAGCTCACGGCATATGAAAACAATCCTTGCCATGCAGCCGGAGAATCGTCATGTCGGCTACGCCGTCTTCGAGGAAAATCGTCTGGTTGATTGGGGCTCCAAGGAGTTGTCTAGGATTCCGCTTTCTGATCGTAATGACAAGGTGACAGCGCCTCTGTTTCGCTCGCTTGTGCGCCGCTATGAACCGAGCATTGTTGTTCTTCCGCCACCTGCCGGGATCCCCGAAGCTTTCCGGAGCCAATTCGTCCGTACAGTGCGCGAGGAATCCATTGAGCACTCCATTGAAATTACAGCCTTCAGCCGAGAGGACATCTCGGAGTGCTTCCGATCGCTCTGCAAGCTGGAGCGGGTGAACAAGGAGATGATCATGCATGCTTTGGTCAGGTGGTTCCCTGAGTTGAAGAGTTGTTTGCCGAAACCGAGGCGTCCCTGGGAACGGCAAGATCACTCTGGGTACCAATGTTTGACGCGGTGTCGCTCGCCGTTACGTGGCTTTATCACAATGACTAATCGAGACCGATACTGGAAAACTCGCGACCTCTTCCTTGCCGCTTATCTGTTCGCTCGCGGGGCAACAATCGTCGGGATTGAAGCGAATGGACACGAAGTCGTCTTCACCTTCATTGATTCTCTGGATCGGCAAAACTGGCATGACGAATATCTTCTACTGGGTAAGCCGCTCATCAATGTCCGTGTCTACATCTCTGCCCTTGAAACTCTCAGACAGAAAGCCATCGACGTCCTAATGCAATCTTATGGAAGGAGTTGAAAAGAAGGAAGGCCCGCGCAAGATACCGTTTGTGGGTGGTGAACCGGTTACCGGCACGATCGTGGAAATGGTCTATCGACCGGAAACGGCGGAGACCTTGTTTGCTGTATACACGGGCGGCAACATTCGGTATGAACAGGTGTTCCCTGTCAGTAAGTATCAGACGCTTGTGCCGTACTCACCGAACAACAATCTGATCCGAAATCGAATCGTCCTGTTTCCTTCGGAGACTGTCGAGTATGAATCGGAAGAACGGCTCATTAAAGATATTCGCGCCTTTATTCACCGCTATGTCGATGTCAGTCCTCTGTTCGAAAGTATCACCGTGTATTACATCCTCTTGTCCTGGGTCTATGAAGCATTCAATGAACTGCCGTACTTACGTGTTCGTGGCGACTTCGGCAGTGGTAAAACAAGGTTCCTGTTAATCGCTGGGGCGATCATGTTCCGGCCAATATTTGCCAGTGGCGCGTCAAGTATTTCTCCGATATTCCGAATCCTGGACAGCTTCCACGGCACGCTCCTTATAGACGAGGGAGATTTCCGGATGAGCGACGAGAAAGCCGAACTGGTCAAGATCCTCAACAACGGAAATTCGCGGGGCTTTCCGGTGCTACGCAGCGAGCAATCCCATACCACGAAGGAGTTCAATCCCGTTGCTTACAGCGTGTTTGGCCCCAAAATTATTGCCACTCGCGGATTTTTCCAAGATCGTGCTCTAGAAAGCCGCTTTATTACCGAAGATACGGGTAACGGAAAACTGCGATCGGATATTCCGATTAATCTGCCGTCGGTGTATGAAGAGGAAGCTTTGGTGCTACGAAACAAACTCCTCATGTTCAGATTTCGCAATCTGCATAAGCCACGTGAGCTTCGGAATCAGATTGATCGGGGTGTTGAACCACGGCTGAATCAAATCTTCAGTCCGCTCTTGAGCATGATTGCAGATGAAGACACGAAGGCATCGCTTCGTCACTTGGCGAATCTTTATGCCAAGGAAATTGCTACTGACCGAGAAACGGATATCGAGGCGCAGGTGCTTGGTGTCATCCAGGAGTTGCTGACAGCGAATGCACAAGCGCGGCTCGCCATCGGCGATATCACGGCTCGGTTCACTGAAAAGTTCGGGCATGAGTATGAGCGCAGGATCACGGAGAAATGGATCGGGGCGATTGTGCGAAAAAAGTTGAAACTGAAAACCCACCGTGTTCAGGGGCTCTTCGTCATCCCACACTCTGAGGAGCTTCGGCTCAAAGCTTTGTTCGAGCGATACCGCATAACCGCACCCGAAGGAGAAAGTGACTTAGTGGACTTAGTGGACATTGTTTAGAAGTAGCAAAGCGGTCTCATCTCAGCTAATTCTCAAATGAATCCGTAACCAAATTGCACGCAGCCATCTGTGGAACGTCTACTAAGTCCACTATGTCACCGCAAGATTTGATAGGAGATGTTTTAGAATCGATTGTTGCATCCAAGACAAACGTTGTGTCCACGCGCCCGACGTTACTCGCATGTGTCATGCTTGCTTTTCATATATGCGTCGGTGCACCATGCCACCAGAGATCGCCGATGCGCCTTCACTTGCCTCTAATGATTATCGCGCTCGTGGCACCGGTCAGCGCCACAGCCGAAATGAAGGTCACCTTCTTAGATGTCGGCCAAGGTGACGCCGCTGTTGTCCAGATTTCCCAGCAGGGCGAGCCATTCACGATCCTCATCGACGCGGGGCCGAAGGCGGCCGACTTTGCGAAGGGACTACCGACGGTTCTGAGGCTTGCGCAAGACCGATCGATTGAATTGGTTGTCATTTCTCATCCGCACAAGGACCATACGGCCGGATTGCCCTGCTGGAAGTTTTGTCAATGGCGAGCGGACCTGCGCAGGTTCGTAAAGAGAAACCAGCAAGTTAGGACAAATACCTGGTTGCCTTTGCAAATACCAGAAGCGCTCAACCAACTTTTATATTTTGTCAAGTTCTCACAGATTTCTCGACCGTGGTTCGATACGCTGTATTAATAGACATCCAGGTTCGTCATATCCAAAGAACCAGTTCTGCGGAAGATGTTCGGATGCTGTGCGTCGGATTTGTTGCTCGAATCGAGCAATGTAGAGAAAGTCAAGCATAGTCGCGATTTCCGCGTTATTCTCGCAGGAAACACATATTGTTTGATGAGAAACGACCGTTCGAATACGAACATCTAAGTCAGCGATAGAACATAGTTCATTGGCGAGTGACCCGCAAAGTATTCTGAAAACACAAACGGAATCGTGGCCCAATAACTCCCTAAGATATTTGTCAATAATTACATCCAAGTCATAAATAGACTCCCTATCCATGGGGAATCTCTACCGAGAACTCTTCCACGGATCGACCAATATCGACGACATTGTTCTTGAATTGAAGGCCTCTATCCTTGAAATTTTTGAATAGGCCAAAGCTTGCTGACGCTGGTGATAAGAGGCAAATTTCACCTCTTTCTGTATGCTGATATGCCAATTTCACGGCAGTCTCCATATTATCTACATGGAATGCCTGTATCTTCAAAGGCGAGTGCGCTCTGGCAACCAGGCGCTCCCATATCTTGACACCTGTATCGGGGAACAAAATGAGGGTTCTTACGGAGCTTTGCTCCAAATAGGCCACAAGTAGCTCGAAACTTATTCCACTGCCCCGATCGAAACCTCCAGCAATCAATGTTGATACGCGATTTCCGAGCGCATCCAAGGCGGCAATAGTTGCCTCGGGTATCGTCGCAATCGAGTCATCATAGAATTCCACACCTCCGTAGGTTCCGATCGGTTCTATCCTGTGAGAAAGCGGTTCGAAATTGTTTATTCCGGTGACAATCTGCTCTGAAGTAGCACCGCAGATAGCCGCGACCGAGACGGCTGCCAAGATATTACAAAAGTTGAATTGCCCTAGCAGTTTTCCGTGCATTGCGGGTAGCACCATTGATACATCGTCAGCCTTCTCTCGGAAGACAAAATGATCTCCTGATAAATAGCATCCCACCGTAAGGTGCTGAGTTCGACTGAACGGAATCAGTTTCGCTCTGGACCGATTTGCAATCTCAACTGCAATTTTGTCGTCACAGTTGTATACCAGAAAATCTTCCGCAGTTTGATACTTGGTAATGTTTTCTTTTGCTGCCGCATACTCAGCAATGCTTGTGTAGTAGTCTAGATGGTCTGGATACAGGTTCAGTAAAACTGCAATGTGTGGGCTACTCCTGAGTGGTGCGAGCTGATGACTTGAGAGTTCAAAAACTACGACATCTTTACCATTGGTTTTCTTTCCTGCCAATGGAGGTGGTTGCCCAATATTTCCAGCTAATAGCGCGTTTCGCCCAGCCGTCTGAAGAATGCGGTGTATGAGGGATGTTGTTGTACTTTTTCCCTTCGTACCCGTAACTCCGATAATGTTCTTTAGAGCGTACTGGGAAAAGAAGAGCTCGGTATGAGAAGTAACTGGCAAACACATCGAGGAAGCCATTACAAGAGCGGCATGGGTTGGCGGTATTCCCGGACTCTTGATAAGAACATCCGCATACGCTAAACCCTCAAGATATGAGGGCCCAAAGTAAAGCCGTGCAAATGTATCTTGGCGAATTTGCGCACGTAAGTCATCTGAGATCTCAAAGTCCCCGTATACCTTTTCGTCAGCAATCAGAATGAATTGTTCAGGCCACTCATTACGAATAGCAACGTAACTGGCTTGACCCTCAATTCCAAAACCCAAAATCAGAATACCTTTATTTCTAATCTCGCCAAAATTCATGAACGGTTCAATAGCTGTTGTAATCACAAATTGATACTTAAAGAAATATAGCGGGGTGTCAGGGTTGATTGTTCTCGTAATTGGAAGCGCGAAGCACTAGACGCTTCATATTAAGCTGTCTGTGATTCCGGGTCAATACAAGTTCATTGAAAGCAATAGGGTGGTTGAGCAAGAGCCCAGAAATTCCTTATCAGGGCTGGATTGCACCGTTTAAAAACTTCTGTCCCTGTACTGACAGTCTTTTATGCGACCAAAAAGCTACAAGGGCTGAGGTTATCCCCAGGCAGCACGGTTTACAGAAAGTTCAGACATTGCGAGACACTGGGGCTCGCATGCGACCGCCTGTAAACCTTCCCGAACCCGCGAATACGCGCTAGAATGCACAACGTCAAAGCACCCGAAGACTCCGACCGATTAGACCAATAACAACATCACTATGGCTAAGGATAAAACGTTCCCGGAAATCGTTGCAGGGTCACCGGCGAAACCGGAACAACACGTTTGACGACTGAACGCACATAGACTTTAATGGCATATCTCACAGAAGCAGATACATGTCGCAAGTTTGTTCTTCCGAAGCTCTATTCGGCCGGTTGGACCGACGATCAAATCAGCGAACAAAGAAGTTTTACCGATGGTCGCATCGTGGTTGCCGGCAGCAAGGCCATACGGCAACCGCAGAAACGCGCCGACTATCTCTTGAAGTATCGCCACGACTTCACGATCGCCATAGTTGAAGCGAAATCAGTCTACAAAAAGTCGGACGACGGACTTCAGCAGGCGAAAGATTACGCCCAGATCCTCGGTCTCAAATTCGCGTATTCAACGAACGGTCACGGCATTGTTGAACACGACTTTCTCTCCGGCAGAGATAACGACCTCCAAACCTTTCCGACTCCGGATGAATTGTGGGAGCGTGTGCGCAAAGCAGAAAAGATTTCAGAAGAGATCAAAGAAAGACTTCTTACGCCCTATTACCACCTATCCGGCAAGTCGCCGCGCTACTACCAGGAAATCGCCATTAACCAGGCTGTCCAGTCAATTCTCCAAGGCAAACGCCGTGTGCTCCTGACGCTCGCCACTGGTACCGGCAAGACCGTTGTCGCATTTCAGATCTGCTGGAAGCTGTGGAACTCGCGCTGGAACCGGACCGGCCAGCACCGTCGGCCGCGCATTCTGTATCTGGCCGACCGCAACGTGCTTGTGGACGACCCCAAGGATAAGATTTTCGCGCCTTTCGGCGATGCCCGTCACAAGATCGAGGGCGGCAATGCGATCAAGAGCCGCGAAATGTACTTCTCTACGTATCAGGCCATTGCCAAAGACGAAAACCGCCCCGGGCTCTATAAGGAATATGCTCCTGATTTCTTTGACCTCATTATCGTTGACGAGTGTCACCGCGGAAGCGCGCGGGATGAATCGAACTGGCAGGACATCCTGAAATACTTCGGACCCGCCTTTCAGATCGGCATGACTGCCACGCCGCTTCGCAAGGACAATCTGGACACTTATCGTTATTTCGGCAACCCTGTTTATACGTACAGCCTTCGGCAAGGAATTGATGACGGGTTCCTGGCGCCTTACCGGGTGCATCGCATTGTCACTACGGCTGACGCTGCCGGCTGGCGCCCCAGCAAAGGCGAAATCGATCGCTACGGCCGGGAAATACCCGATCTTGAATACGGCACCAAGGATTTTGAACGTGCCGTAGCTCTCAAGGCCCGCACGGAAGCCATTGCACGAAATCTGACGGACTTTCTGAAAAAGACTGACCGGTTCGCAAAAACAATCGTCTTCTGCGTGGATCAAGAACACGCCGAAGAAATGCGTAAAACCTTGAACAATCTGAATGCTGACGTCGTGAAGGACAAGCCCGATTACGTCGCACGTGTCGTCTCTGATGAAGGAAAGATCGGCCGAGGGCACCTTGACCGATTCATGGAGCTTGAAACGGTTGTGCCGACAATTGTAACCACTTCTCAGATGCTCACGACCGGGGTGGACGTTCCAACCTGCAAGAACGTAGTTCTGGCCCGGGTCATCAATTCCATGACCGAGTTCAAGCAAATCATCGGCCGTGGCACGCGCGTCCGCGATGACTACGGCAAACTCTACTTCAACATCCTCGATTACACCGGTAGCGCCACACGGCTCTTCGCCGACTCCGACTTCGACGGCGAGCCGGCTCTCATCAGCGAAGAAGAGATGAATGAAGCCGGACAGAAGATATCCGAGACGATAACTGAGCGGGAGAGCGAGGAGATCTCCGGAGAAGGACCCGGCGAGATGCCGCCCGAGGAAACTCCGATCGGCGAACCCCGCAAGTTTTATGTGGATGACGGCTGGGTCGAGATTGCCGCCCATCTGGTCTACGAACTGGATGCTGACGGCAAGAAACTCCGTGTGCGGAAGTTTACCGACTACACCAGCGAGAAGGTCAGAAGCATGTATCCGTCAGCCGCGGATCTGCGGTCGAAGTGGAGCGATGCCGATGAGCGGGCCGTGATTATCGCTTCACTTGAAGAGCGGGGCATTTCATTCGATGAACTGGCGGAATTCGCAAACCAGCCGGAGGCCGACCCGTTCGATCTCCTTTGCCACGTCGCGTTCAACGCGCCGCTCCGAACCCGAAGGGAGCGGGCGGAAATGTTAAAGCGAGACAAGAAGGACTTCTTTGATCGGTACGCACCCCAAGCGCGCGAAGTCTTAGAGGAGATTTTGAAAAAGTACATTGAGTACGGCACAGCGCAGTTTCAGATTCCGGAGATTCTCAAGGTTCCGCCTATCTCGGACCGCGGAACGGTGGTCGAAATCGCCGCACTTTTCGGCGGCGCGCCCAGACTGCGCGCCGCCGTACAGAAGATGCAAACGCTCCTTTACACGCCCTAATCACAAGCGATCATGGCTCGAACCAAATCCAAAACAATCGACCCCAGATACCTTTGAAGTAGGACAGTTAGAATTAATTGGCGAATTAAGAATTAATTAACTGTCATGAAAAAGAAATATAATCATTTGAGAGACGAGGAGAGATTTGTGATTGAGAAACTGTATCGAGTAGGAGTACTG
>JACOVQ010000003.1 GCA_016177225.1 Candidatus Zambryskiibacteriota bacterium | reverse complement strand
GCTGAAATATTGAAAATGCCGCGAAAGTCAAAAACTTGACAAACTATATGCTTCTATGTTATACTTTAGACGGTGTAAATAGTACAACTTAACAGGAGGTGAGCCGTGGGAAAGCTGTCCAGAGAAGAAGCAGTAAAGGAGATCGTTCAGGTGCTTCGGGAGCTCGAGCCGACGACCGACCCCTACGATGTGATCGAGTCGGCGAAGATCTGTTTCGGAATTTCTGACACTCCTCCCGACGGCGGCTTCTAGCAAGCCGCTCCACTCCCCCCAGAGGTCCAACTCATCCGAGTTGGGCCTCATCTTTTTTACATTCCACTCCTACTTCCTGTGACACTTCTTATAATAATTGCCACGCGGATCGCCCAAATATTTGAATCGTGGCATCTTTTTACCATCAACTTCTACTTCCTCCAAAAACATTTTAAGCGGCCGCGCCCATAAGTCGAAATTTCCGTATAATGCTCGATAAATCACTAATTCTTCCAGCGTTTCGCTGTGCCGCGCAGTACCTATAACCTCGTACTCTTTTCCTTTATAGTGCCTATATTTTCCTAACTTAATCATATTATTTCCCGTGACACCTTCGCTTTTTATTACCTAACCCACGCGGATTTATTGTTTAATTTCTTTGAAAATCTCATCTGGCGACTTACCCGTGGCATCTATAATTTCTATACCTAATTCCCTTGCTTTCTGCTCGATTTCTTCGGCGTACTTTAGGGCATTCTCAAGCTGATAATCAGTCCGTCCCATCGGATTTTCTCTTGATTCATGGCGAAGATTCTCTGTAAGTACTTGTCGCTCTACTTTCAGAAAATACACCTTATCGAATAAATCGGTAACATTAAATACATTTCCCGATAATCCGAATAAATATATCTCGTCTTGCTTCCTTAGATAATCTTTCAGAAATTCCTTGTTCCAAAGAAATTCATGATTATTCAGAAATTCCTTATCGGCGTCTTCCGGATATTCAACTTCTTTTCCATCGTTATCGAACCAACTAGATAAATCGAGAACTAAATCAGCATCAATAGCGTTAATCCCGCCCTTTCGTAACTCCGCCGAAATATACGTCTTTCCTGAGCCAGATGGACCAATTATTAGGATTTTCTTTTTCATAAATATGCTCTTACGCTCCGTGACATCTTTTATATCCCAGCACTAGAACCTTACGGTTCAGTGCGGGACTGCGCTCGCGCAAGGTCGCTAATTGTATTCGCTTCGCTTGTTTCTTTCCCCTACAGACCTTTTCCATGGCAATGTTTAAATTTTTTTGGACGGCCGTCGACATTGGTCGCTCCGCACGGGCAGGGGTCGTTGTTTATTTTCTGCGAATTGGGGAGATACCGAGATCCTTGCAGATTTTTTCTGCAAGAAAATCGTTGATGTCGTTGTGGCGCGGAACCGATGAGGTGCGTTGTGATACGGGATTAAGAAAAAGTGAGTGTTTTCTCCCTTCGCGAATCAAAAGACATTTATACTCACGCAAATATTTTAAGAGCGCAAGCCGCTTCATAGAAGCTATGCAGGAACGGCGATGCGTACTGCTTCTCGTTTGCTGTCCAACGCCTTTCCTGACGCAAGCGCGCGATTTACTTCCAAAACCATCTGGAGTGCTTCTTTAAGATTTTCTTTAGCCTCCTTGAGCGACCGTCCTTGAGTATTAATGCCCGGAATTTCTTCAATCCACGCCACCGTCCACTTGCCGCGCTTTTGATATACCGCCGTAAATTCTCGTTTGTTCATAGTTTTAATATAACAAGATCCTTTGTTTTTGCAACCCTACGCTCCATGACACTTCTACACTTTTAATACTGTCACGCAGGAGTTTTCTTTATTTTAAGGCACTTTTCTAACTTGCGAACTGTTGAATTTGCCTAAAAACAGAAAATGTCATGCGGATTACTTCTGATTAATTTCTGCTTCCTCAACGGCTATTAAATGCATTAGACGATTCAAGTAACTTTGTGCTTTCTCTTTTGATTTATCATCCGTAATTTTGCCGATCGCGCTTTGCAGGGCAGTCTCATTAAAACACCTCTTCACTGCATCCTTCTCTATTTTCAGTGCTGGAAAATCTTCGAAGTATTTCAGCTTATCAGCCGTATCGTAAGCGAAGTTATCCGTGCCTTCATCGATAGCAATTCCTAGATTATGCAGATTCTGAATTAAATCATGTTCGTCATAATATTGGCGTTCCCTTGCTTGCTTTTCTAATTCTCGGAGTCGTCTTTCGTCCTCGTCTGACCATTCTGCTTTTACATAAATTTTTTGTAGTTCTGTATAAAGGTCATCCAGCTTAACTTTCTCTCTTACTACCGCATTGGGTTGAGACGAAGATAAATGAATATCCACAATATTTTCTGGAAGCAAGATGTGTAAAATCTTTGTCAGGTAATATCTCGCTTTTACTAACCCCGGTGACTCTGGATGCTTATATGCACCCAAAACCCGCTCAGGATGGTGACGACTTTGATAAACTTTCTTTTCCGCCCCCTCTCCTATAGGTTCATGTGCATCAGAAATTAATTGTTCCCAGTTTTTCTTCATAGATATCCTAATTTTATCATCTCTCATGACCCATGACACTTCTACTGTTTACTGACTAACCCGCAGGAGAATTTTCAATCTATCTTTTATTTTTTCGTGCCAAAATTCGTATTTTTCAAGATCTTCTAACTTCAGCCAGTCATATTCTTGGTGTTCATGACTTAAGATAACATCAGGTGTATTTTCGACTCGACATAAGAAAGTAACAATATATGTTTCGCCGCTATCGCTCATGTCAACATTGAGAATGTCTTTCACCTCAAAATTCTCAATCCCAGTTTCTTCTTTAACTTCTCGTTTTAATCCTTGTAACCATCCTTCATCTTCTAATCTACCTCCTGGCAACATCCATTTACCATCTTTTTGTAAAATCAGAATTTCCCCAGCATCGTTCTGGATAATCGCATTCTGATTTACTTTGAACAATTTATGATTTTCCATGTTCCTCACGCCCCATGACACTTTTTATATTTTTTACCAGATCCACACGGGCAGGGGTCGTTACGGCCCACTTTTCCAAATTGGCCCACGCTTTTAGCGTGGTCGCCAATTTGAGAACCCGCCGTAGCCTTGGCGAAGGCGGGTGCCGCGGCTTTGCCGTGGTCGCCAATTTGTTTGCCCGCTTCATTGTGGACGGTTTCCAAAATCATCTTTTCTTGTTTCGGAGCTTCCTCGCCTATTTTAAGAGCGATATCAGCCACATGATTTTCAATGGCGTCCTCAAGTTCGTGAAAAAGGCGCGCGGCTTCATTTTTATATTCCACCAGCGGATCGCGCTGACCGTAAGCGCGAAGTCCGACTGAAGAACGCATATATTCCATAATTTCCAGATGCTCAATCCAAAAATGATCTATGGTCTGCAGCCATAAAAATTTAAGAGATAAGGCCAGTTTATCTTTATCGGCTTCGCGCGCTTTTTGCGTAAATTTTACTTTTTCGGCTTCATCCAAAAAAAGCTCTTTAGTTCGCGCGAAAATATCTTCCGGTCCGGCAAACAATGATTCGCTTCTTTTGCGATAAATCGCCGCGCGATGCTTATTCATCACATCATCGTATTCCAAAAGATGTTTCCGGGCGTCAAAATTAAAACCCTCCACTTTGGCCTGCGCCGATTCAAGCGACCTAGAGACCAGTTTGTTCTCAATCGCCTCGTCTTCCGGTATGCCGAAGGTCTTCATCATATTTTTAATGCGTTCCGACCCGAATATGCGCAGCAGATTATCGTCAAAAGACACGAAAAACTGGGTTTCTCCCGGATCGCCTTGTCTTCCTGAACGACCTCTTAACTGATTATCAATCCTGCGAGCGTCATGGCGTTCGGTGCCCAAGACGAACAGCCCCCCGACTTCGCGTATTTTAGCCGCTTTCTCCGTATCAGACGGATTGCCGCCCAAAACAATGTCAACGCCGCGACCCGCCATATTGGTGGCGACGGTCACCGCGCCAACTCGTCCGGCTTGAGCGATAATCTCTCCCTCTCGTTCATGATTTTTGGCGTTTAACATCTCGTGATTAATTCCTTCTTTTTTTAAAAGCGCTGAAATGTGTTCATTTTTTTCAATTGAAGCCGTTCCGAGAAGAATCGGCTGCCCACTCTCATGCCGATTTTTTACTTCGCGAATCACCGCCTGCCATTTTCCGGATTCGGTGGCAAAAATTTTATCCGAGAGGTCTTTTCTAATCAACGGTTTATTGGTCGGGATAACCGCGACTTCCAAATTATAGACCTTGCCGAACTCTTCGGCCGAAGTAACCGCGGTTCCGGTCATTCCGGAAAGTTTTTTATAAAGCCGGAAATAATTCTGAAAAGTAATTGAAGCGACTGTCCGCGATTCTTTTTGAATCGGCGCTCTTTCTTTGGCTTCAACGGCCTGATGCAGACCTTCTGACCAACGGCGTCCCGGCATAAGACGCCCCGTAAACTCGTCAACAATTATCACCTCGCCGTTTTTCACCACATAATCCTTATCAAGTTTATAGAGCGCTTTAGCCCGCAGGGCCTGCTCCATATGATGGACATATTTCACTCCTCCTTCGGCATAAATATTTTTTATTCCCAGCGTCTTTTCTACCCGACTTATACCTTCTTCGGTTATGGAGGAAGCGCGCATTTTTTCATCAATCGTATAATCGCGCCCTTCCCGGAGCCCTTCAACGACTTGGGCGAAAAGCCGGTAAAGCTCGCCCGATTCCGAATCGGGCGCCGAAATTATCAAAGGAGTGCGCGATTCGTCAATTAAAATGGAGTCCACTTCGTCAACGATGGCAAAATTATGCCCCCGCTGGCTCATTTGCTCGGGGCTATAGGCCAAATTGTCCCGCAAATAGTCAAATCCGAATTCATTGTTAGTGCCGTAAGTTATGTCGGCTCTATAGGCCTCTTTTCTTGAACACGGCCGCAGATATTCATGAACAACCTTAAACGCTCCAAGAGTATCGCGGGTTTCGTCTTTGGTTATTGTTTCTTGGTTATTGGTTATTTTTGAATTTTGAAAATTCGGGTCATAAATAAAACTTTGTTCGTGGTTGATGCACCCCACGCTCATCCCAAGCAAATGATATATCTGCCCCATCCAAACGGCATCGCGGCGCGCCAGATAATCATTGACTGTAACAATATGCACTCCCTTTCCGGCAAGCGCGTTTAAATAGGCGGGAAGTGTGGCCACAAGGGTTTTGCCTTCTCCTGTTTTCATCTCGGCGATGCGCCCTTGATGCAAAATAATTCCGCCCAAAAGCTGAACGTCAAAATGACGCTGCCCCAAGGTTCGTTTGGCTGATTCGCGAACGAGCGCGAAGGCATCTGCCAAAATCTCTTGAAGAGATTTTGGCAACCCCGAGCCTGTCGAGGGGCGGCTTTTTATGGCGCTTCTTAACTCCTCGGTTTTTGCGCCCAGTTCTTCGTCCGAAAGTTTTTCAAATTCCGGCTCAAGCGAATTTATTTTTGAAATCAATGGCTTTAATTTAGCCAAAAAGCGGGCGTTGGAATCGCCTAATATTTTTGAAAAAAAAGTCATTTATGGGTTTATATAATTTTTCTTTCCTTAAGCGCGGCTCTCAATTCATCTTTAATTCTTTCGGGCAATTCGTAGCGAACGCGGGTTGACGGCTGTTTTATTTTGATAAATCGGCCAAGGTCAATGGGAGTAGCCACGATCACCGCGTCACTTTCCGCTTTATTTAAAGTTTCTTCCAGTTCTTTGATTTGTTTTTCGCCATAGCCAAGCGCGGGCAAAACGCATTCCAGATGAGGATATTTGGCAAACGCTTCGCGTATTCCGCCGAGAGCGTAAGGCCGCGGGTCAACTATCCTTGAGGCCTGATATTTTTTAGCGACAACCATGCCCGCGCCGAATTTCATATCGCCGTGCGTGACCGTAGGCCCGTCTTCAATAACGAGTACCGCTTTGCCTCTGATGATTTCCGGATTGTCCACGGTCACGATTGATTCGCTTTTTATAACGCGCGCGGACGGATTATATTTTTTGGCGTTTTCTTCAATGCGCGCCGTTCCCTCTTCATTTGACGGATCAACTTTGTTAATGAGAATGACATTGGACATGCGGAAATTTATCTCCCCGGGGTAATAGCCGATTTCGTGTCCGGCCCTAAAGGGATCGGCAACAACTACGCTGAAATCCGGCCTAAAAAATGGCGTATCGTTATTTCCGCCGTCCCAGACGATTATATCGGCTTCTTTTTCCGCCGCTTCCAAAACGGCCCCGTAATCAACTCCCGCAAACACCACGCTTCCCCGCGCCAAATGCGGTTCGTATTCTTCCATCTCTTCAATGGTGCAATGATGTTTTTCCAAATCCTTTATTTCGGAAAATCTTTGAACCGCCTGACTCGCAAGGTCGCTATAAGGCATCGGATGCCTGACTACGGCTACTTTTTTGCCGGCTTCGCGAAGAATTTCCACGATTCTTCTCGTGGTCTGGCTTTTGCCGCATCCGGTGCGAACCGCGGTTACCGCGACTACGGGTTTTCGGCTTTCAAGCATGGTTTGCGCGGCTCCAAGCATGGAGAAAGTAGCTCCTGATGATAAAACTCGCGAGGCAAGACGCATCACATATGTATAAGAAAGGTCGCTGTAAGACAAAACGCATTCGTCAATATCTTTTTCCTTGATTATATTTTCAAGATTATTTTCATCTTCAATAGGAATACCGCTCGGATACAATTTCCCGGATAAGCTCGCCGGATATTTTCTTCCGGCAATTCCAGGTATTTGCGAGGCCGTGAAAGCGACGACTTCAAAAGACCCGTTATTTTTATAAACGGTGTTAAAATTATGAAAATCTCGTCCGGCGGCTCCTAAGATTAAAATTCGCCTTTTTTTCATGTCAAATTTAATTTTAAACTATTTTTAGGGGGAATTCAACGACAAAGAAAAAAGCCGACCCCTGAGATCGGCTTTCTAATCAGGAAAAATTCTAACCCTTCTCCTGAAACTTTCGGTTTTAACTTCTTTCGGCTGAAAAATCTTTTTAAGGTATTCAATTGCTTTCTTGTTTATGGCTTTTTCACCGCAGGTAAAAATATCAACCGCGACAAATTTAAATTCGGGCCAGGTGTGAATCGCGATGTGTGATTCCGCCAAAACCACGACAATAGTGATCGCGGCTCGTGAAAATGTATGGGAAATTGATTGTCTACCGTTTTCACGAAAACCCGGACCAATTCCGCTGTGAAAGGCGGCTGCGTTCTTTACTGTTGCCCCGGCTGCTTTTGCGGCAGCAACGGCATGCTTTCTGTAAGTTCCGGCTGTTTTAAATATTCTGCGACAACCAGAAAACTCCGCTAATGTCTCTTTACCAACATGAAGCACCTCTTCCTCGCTCATGACACGCCTCCTTCGGTAAAAATTCCGCAAAAAGTGCAACTGACAAAACTATAGGACAATACTGCGATAAATCAAGGTGTGGAAAACTTAAATCAGCCATTTTTGCGCTCGGAACAAAATTCGCCCAGAACATGGAGCTTTTTTCTCGCGGAATTGCGAACGGATCCTCTTTCTAAAAATACGCTGAAAGCAACTCTCGCTCCAAAAAATTCGCGGGCAAAATCAACAGCGACCTGCGGGTCAAAATCTTTACAGGTAAACAAATCAAGATACAGCGTGCCGTCCCAATAATTGCTTACATGCCCCACTATGCTGGACGTTTCTATCAGCTGCACAAAAGACGGACCGGATGTTTTGGATTTTGCGTGGCCGAAATTGTAATACTGAAAACCGCCGAAACGCTTCATGTTTATTTTTTCACAAAGACGCTCCACAAACTCTTTGCATCTTTCTTCGGCATCAGTAATATCCAAATCGCATCCTTCAATTTCCATGATGAGTTCACAACCATAAACCGTCTCAAGGCGCTTTTTTATGTAAGGAGGAAGCAGAAAGGCCGCTTGATGGATTTCAGGACTGTAATAGATTGTGTCCAGATTTCTCGCTTCAAAGCGCGATTTAATTTCTGAAAAATCCAAGTTTTGGGCCAAAGCTCCGGACTTAACCGCGATTACGAACCCGAAAAGTCCGCCCCAGTAAATTGGGATAGAAGAAATATAAAGCGACGCCTCGCCGAAAATGCTTTGGATGCACCGGAAATTTGACGGCGCTTCATCCGGCTGGAACTGCAGAGATCCGACTTGGCGCGCCACGATTCCGCCCGGCTTCAAGATACGATAAACATTTCTGATAAATCTGGCGTTAAAAAGGGGTGTGGACGGTCCTCCGGGATCGGTAGAGTCAATCAAAACAAAATCGTAATGGTTATTGGGAACATTTTTCACAAATTCGGCGCCGTCTTCGGAATGAACATGCAACCTAGAATCTTTTTCCGCGCCTCCGGTGAATTCGGACATATGCTCAAGCGTAAGTTCTCCGACACGCCTATCAATATCAACCAAATCAAGATGTTCTACTGAAAGATGTTTAAAAACTTCACGGGCGATTTCGTAGTCCCCTCCGCCTATAATCAAACCTCTTTGCGGATTCGGATGCGATATCAAAGGAACGTGAGCCAGCATTTCGCCATATGGAGCGCTAAACTCCAGCACGGACGATGTCTGGACAATGCCATCAAGAACGAGAATTTTTCCGAGACGCGCTGTGTCAAAAATCTGAAGATGCTGGAAAGGACTTTCTTCCTCCGTTAAAACTTTATTCACCTTAACCGCGTATTCGGCATTTCCGTGCAAATTTTCAATGAACCAAAGTTCGTCCCGTTTTTTTCCGTAGTTGATTAGGGGCATTTTTCTCCTCCTTACAAAAATGAAACAACCGCTTAAAAGTATAGCATGAAATG
>JACOVQ010000002.1 GCA_016177225.1 Candidatus Zambryskiibacteriota bacterium | reverse complement strand
GTACGGCCGCAAGGCTAAAACTCAAAGGAATAGACGGGGACTTGCACAAGCAGTGGATTATGCGGTTTAATTCGTAGGTAAACGAAGAACCTTACCAAGGTTAGAAACCCAGCACATAATGCCGTCTCAGAAATGAGCAGAATACCGAAAGGTATGTGCTGGACAGGTGATGCATGGCCGTCGTCAGTTCGTGGTTTGAGCTGTTCCCTTAAGTGGGGTAACGAACGCAACCCTCGTTGCCAGTTATAAGTGTCTGGCGAGACTGCCCCGATTTAAGTTTTTGAAGTTCCCAAGGTTCGACCTTGGGAATTCTAAAGGTCGAACCTTTAATCAAAAATTTAAATCGGGGAGGAAGGCGAGGATGACGCCAGGTCAGCATGTCCCTTGATACCTTGGGCTACACGCATAATACAATCGCCGCCACAACGCGTTGCGACGGGGTAACCCCGAGCTAATCGTAAGAAAAGCGGCGTCAGTTCGGATTGGGGGCTGCAACTCGACCCCATGAAGTTGGAATTGCTAGTAATCGCGGGTCAGCCATACCGCGGTGAATACGTTCTCAAGTCTTGTACTCACCGCCCGTCACGCCAGGGAAGTTGGGAGTACCCGAAGTCCCAGCCCCAGTTTTAGGAAGTAGAATTTTCTAAAATCGTAAAACTGGGGCTGGGCCCACGGTAAACTCAATGACAAAGGCGAAGTCGTAGACGCAAACTGCGTCCGTTGCGACGCCAGAAAGTAATTTCTGGAAAAATAAGCTTGGCTATATGCTGGAAATTCTGGGAATCCTGGACTACAGCTATGATATAATTAAGTATCATAATTGTAACAAAGTTACAGGTGCAGAGAATCAGCAGGGAAGTCGTTGTTGACCCCTCAGAGACTACACGCCGAGCCCCTTGTGAAGAAATACAAGCTTATCTATTGGGTGCGCTTCACGACGCCTCTCTCAATAAGAAGAAACGATACCGTTTTACCCAGAAGGGTACAGAATGGCTAACGTTTCTTCAAAAGTTATTTCAGGAACTTGGATATAAGTCCTGGATCTACAGAGAGAGAAATCGCGAAGTCTACACATTGGAAACACTTGCGAAGTTTCTTGATTTTCGATTCGATCCACTAACACTGGTTACGAATGCAGAAAAAGCGGCATATATTAGAGGTTTCTTTGACGCCGAAGGAGGCGTTCCTCGAAATGTAAAAGCTGGATTCTATATTCAGCTAGTTCAGAAAGATCGAACTAAAATTGAGAAGCTTGTGAGAATGCTCTCTACGTTAGACATCAGTACAGGGAAAATACACAATCCTAGCGAACGTGTTGACCCGGACTACTGGAGAGTCTATGTAAGAGCAAAATCTCATAAAAATTTTGCCTCAAAGATTGGATCAGCACATCCTATCAAAGGGAAAATTCTTCAAACAAGGGTGATGATATAGTCCGTGCCTCATGGCGACATGAGGGTAGAACATGAACAAGGCACGGGTAGGAGAACCTGCTCGTGGAGTAATTCAATATAATTCCGTTCTTCCCGAATAGGGAAAGGACTTATATGGTCGATTTTGCCGCAAGGCATAGGACGATAATCGTAGTCCTAAAAACGATTTGTATGAGAGTAAGTCTCTCCGGAACAAAAGAGAGAATGATATGAATCAAATGCAAAAAGCTCGCCAGATGGCGAGCTTTTTGATATATTCTTTTGGTAATCTAGCCTTCGCTTGTCTTAGCGCGCTTCGCGTCGCCGAAGCCAAGCTATGGCTTGGCGAAGGCGCGTGTAGCTCAGCTGGCGGAGTGAGGTCGGGGTGGGACCCGACCGGAAGGTCGGAGCGTGACGACGCGAGGCGGGGTCGCAAGCAAAGCCAGTAGGCTTTGACTTGTGACTTCGACTGATTCCTTACAGGAACTGTACACCTTTTGGATATTTATAAATAAATCGTATAATTAGCTTCGTGCGCGCATAGCTCAGTTGGTAGAGCATTCGACTGATACTCGAAAGGTCCTTGGTTCGACCCCAAGTGCGCGCACGAAGCTCGGTATCAAATTTATTTAAAATATCTCAAAAGGTCTTGCGAAAGCGTCCCACGCTTTCTCACTCGAAAGGTCCCAAGTTCGACCCTTGGCGCGCGCACCGGATGAAAGACATTAAAATAGGATTTATAGGTCAAGGGATGGTCGGCAAACATTTTGCCGATAATTTCGAATCTTGCGGATATGAAGTTGTTAGATATTCGAAAGAAGAGCCTTACATTGCCAATGAAGCAAAAATTAAAGATTGCGATGTGGTCTTTATCGCGGTGCCCACTTCCACTACTCTGGAAGGTTATGATGCTTCAATTCTTCGTGCAGTCATTCCTCTGGTTGGGAAAGGGAAAATCGCTATCCTTAAATCCACGATTTACCCTGGTCTTACAAAGAAACTTCAAGAAGAAAATCCTGATGTTATTCTGATACACTCTCCAGAATTCTTGAGCGAAGCGACTGTTGCATATGATACCTCTCATCCATTTGCCAATATTGTAGGTATACCTAAAGATACTGATACATATAAAAAAGCGGCAGAACTGGTCCATACTCTTCTTCCTAAAGCTCCATTTTCTACCACTGTGTCTAGCGAAGAAGCCGAATTGATAAAGTATGCGCACAATTGCGGCGGCTATACCCAAATAATTTTCTTCAACTTAATATACGACCTTTCGCAAGCTTTGGAAGCCAATTGGGGAAAGATCGAAGAAGCTATGCAGGCAGATCCATTTGTCCCTAATCGTTACGCTCGACCTATTCATAAGAGCGGACGTGGAGCCGGTGGGCGTTGCTTTCCTAAAGATTTTGAAGCGCTTCTCCGCTCATATAAAGATAAGGTTAAAGATGAAAAAGGTCTCAAAGTTTTAGAGTCGATACGCGATAAAAACATTGAATTATTAAAAGAAAGCAGGAAAGATGCCGAGATTTTGAAGGAAGTGTATAATATTTGAAATGCCAAAATCAAGAATTATAGTCACACTCGGAGTTCTAATTGCTCTATTGCCGGTTCTCGGCTTTCCTCGCGCATGGGAATCATTTTTTCAAGTATTTGCCGGTCTTTCCATAATCCTGCTCTCGGTTTGGGCTAATTTTGATAGAAAACTCTCGCTTAAAGCCAAAGCGCAAAAACGTCAAGCTCATAAAAAACTCCAGGCAGAACTTGTGGCGGAAAAGCAGTTAGAGGAAGTATTATCAAAACCAGAAGAAGACGGGCAATTATAATAGAAGTGTTATTCGCAAATTAACCCAAATACATAATAAGAAAACGACCGCTTTCTTATTATGTATTTGTAAATATAAAAATAATGTGATATAGTTTTGAACAGATAAAGTTCAGCAAAGGAGTTCAGCATGAATCTTTCAGAAATGATTTGGCAGCGCGGAAGCGCGTGGCAGGTTATGCACGAAGCGCGTAAACGATTTTTGGATGAAATTGCTCGTGGACAAATCTTGGCACCATATGTGGCGTTGGCCAGCGTTCATTACTCGCTAGTCAAGCGCTACATGGAACAATGGTAACAAAAACCGATTGCCATGTGGCACATGTGGCGGGCAGTGAGTAACCTAAAAAATGTAAGCTTTACTCAGCTATCGGCGGACCAAATTGACGTTTGCGCTACTATTTGGTCCAAGGCGCCAATATGGCTCGGCGGTGATGTTGAGCGAGCAAAGGATGCTATTGATTTTATTCTCAATAGGTTTCCTGATACCACGATCAAGCCACATACCAAAGCGTTGATGCATATTACTCTTGGCAACATTGAACTGAGTGCAAAGCGTAGAGGTGAGGCTTTTGCTCAGTTTCGTGCGGCGGAACGTTTAGTCACGATAATCGAAGATGAGAAGCAGCTTGTGCGAGTGCTCGCCGCTATCGGATTCTCCTATCTCGCTATCGGCAAAGACCTTTTGACATCAAGGTCGTTTCTCATCAAAGCTCTCTCCCTTGCAGAGCGAGTCTCTAAAGACCAGGAAGAGAAGATTCGTACCGAACTCAAAAGACGCAAGATATCTCTTGAACGTTAAATTTTGGCCGAAGCGTGCGGAAGCGCGCTTCGGCTATTTGTTTATCATTCGTATCATTCGATAAAATTCGCTATAATTCGTGTAATGGAAGATCCTCAAAAGATTACATATTTTGCGGAAACGGACGCGCGCGGCCAGCGCGTCAAGTTTGGCATCAAAAGCCCCGACCGTTCCAAGCATGTCTATGTTATCGGCAAGACTGGTATGGGCAAGTCCACTCTGCTTGAGAACATGGCCATTCAGGATATTAGGAATAGTGAAGGTCTGGCTTTTGTCGACCCGCATGGCGGTACAGCGGAGAAGCTTCTTGAATATGTGCCGTCCGAACGCATCAAAGATGTTTTATACTTCGCCCCTTTTGATATGGACCACCCGGTTTCTTTCAATATCATGGAAGATGTCGGCGTGGAGAAGCGCCACTTGGTAGTCAATGGGTTGATGAGCGTATTTGAAAAGATTTGGGAAGACGCCTGGAGCGCCCGCATGGCTTATATCTTACAAAACACGCTTCTGGCGCTTCTGGAATATCCCGGAGCAACGCTTCTTGCCGTCAATCGCATGTATACGGACAAAGCTTTCAGAACCAAAGTGGTCGATAATGTTACCGATATTTCCGTCAAAAGCTTTTGGGTTGATGAGTATGCCAAATATACCGACAAATATACGCAGGAAGCTACCCCCGCCATTCAAAACAAAATCGGCCAGTTTGCGGGAAATCCCTTGATTCGAAATATTATCGGCCAGCCGAAATCGAGCTTTGACGTGAGAAAATTAATGGACGAGAAGAAAATTTTAATTGTAAACCTGTCCAAAGGTCGTGTGGGAGAAGGCAATGCCAGGCTTTTAGGCTCCATGCTTATTACCAAAATTTATCTGGCCGCCATGAGCCGCGCTGATGAGAATGCCGCTACGCTTGCCAAGTTACCATCGTTTTATCTATATGTAGATGAATTCCAGTCTTTCGCTGACCGTTCTTTTGCCGATATTCTTTCGGAAGCTCGTAAATATAAACTCAATCTTACGATGGCACATCAGTACATCGAGCAAATGGAAGAAGAGGTGCGGGACGCGGTGTTTGGCAATGTCGGCACCATGATTACTTTCCGTGTCGGCGCCTATGACGCGGAAATCTTGGAGAAAGAATTTGCTCCGACCTTTATGGCGGAAGATTTGGTTAATCTGGGGTTGCGGCAAATTTACCTTAAACTAATGATAGATTCCGTAGCCTCGGCGCCGTTTTCTGCGGTTACCATGCCGCCGCTGGAACAAACCGAACTCCCGCGCGTTTCTGAGATTATCGAAAGTTCCCGGAAGATGTTCTCCCGCCCGCGTCCGGATGTCGAAAAAGGGATTGCCGACTGGCATGCGGAAGGGAAAATGATTGATACTAAATCTGCGCCTGCGTTGGGCAAGCCTATGACTCCTTATAAACCGCTCGTTCCACCTCCAGTTCCAAAACCCGTCATTTTCCTCAAAACTTTAGTTAAGCCACCAGATAATCAGAGAAAACCTGACCCGAAACATATCTCGGACCTACGCAGTGCTCTCAAGGCGGTAGTAGGAAATCAACCGACAACCGACAACCGACAACCGACAATACAACCTAAACCAGAATCAAAACAAAACGGACCAAGTTCAGAAGAACTGAAGAAAATTCTCAATGGCTCTTAAAAAAATCCTAATATTTTCCTTGTCATATTTTCCTGTTGTGGGCGGCGCTGAAGTCGCTGTTAAGGAAATTACGACACGAATCTCCACGAATGACATTGAATGGGACATGGTTACGATGCGGTTTAGCAAATCACACCCTAAATTTGAAAAGATAGGCAATATTAACGTGTACCGAGTGGGGAATAACGCATCATATTTAAATAAGATTCTTTTTGTACCGCGAGCCACTCTGTTTGCTTTGCGAAGGAAGTATGATTTTTATTGGTGCATCATGACTTATATGCTTTTTCCGGCGGTTCTTGCCGGGCGAGCGCCTTATGTTCTGACTCTTCAAGATGGCGACCCGTTCGAACATGTCTTCAATCGATGGTTTACATTGCCATTTCGCCCGTTGCTTCATTATGGCATCAAACATGCGGCTAAAATTCAAGCCATATCGACCTTCTTGGCAAAATGGGCAAAAAGAGACGATGTGCTGGTAATCCCTAACGGAGTAGACATGGCGAAATTCCAAATTACAAATGACAAATTACAAAAAGATAGAATCACACTCATTACGACGTCGCGATTGGTGGAGAAAAATGCGGTAGGAGATATTATTGAAGCCGTAAAGTTTATGCCGGAAAATATAGAATTGCAAATTCTTGGCAGTGGGCCGCTGGAGGAAAGTTTAAAATTAAAAACAAAAAATTTAAAATTAGAGAACATGGTTAAATTTTTGGGAAATGTGGGTCAAGAAGAGATACCAAGATATTTACATCAAGCGGATATTTTCATACGGCCTTCGCTCTCGGAAGGGCAGGGGATTTCGTTTATCGAAGCGATGGCGGCGGGATTACCGGTTATTGCCACGCCTGTTGGCGGCATACCGGATTTTTTGAAAGACAAGGAAACTGGACTTTTTTGTGAAGTCAGTAATCCACAAAGTATTGCCGAACAAGTGGAGAGATTGATAAAAGACGAATCGCTAAGAAATAAAATTATTGCAAGTGCCAAAAAAATGGTAGAAGAAAAATATGACTGGGATTTGATTGCTCGAGACATGAAAAAGCGAGTATTTGAGCCAATTTTATAGCTATTGACTCTTTGATACGAAGTGTGGTATTCTATAACAGGATTTTCAATTTTTTCGATTCGGGAAAGAAAGAGAGGTGTTAAGTGCGCAACAATGTGGTTTGTGCTCTTTTTCGCTCTTATGCGAAGGAGGCAAAATTACTGGACGAAGTCGTTAAAAGGGCAGTTGAGACTGCTCGACGGATGCAAGAAATTCCATCTGTAACCAAGACATGCTTTCTCGTTCCAACAGATTACGATTTCGGCGGGACATCGCATGCTCTTGATGAGGCCTTACTGAATTTTAGCAAGGCAGATGTAGTTTCGGCCGAGGGACATCACAGCTCTTTTGCTATTAACGTGGTGCTGAAAGACCTAGCATTTCACAACTTTACCCATGTTCTTATTGCGTCAAACAAAGCAATATCCTACCTGGATGAAGATGTGGTAAGAAGAGCTATGGCTCAGTTCGGTGTTGGCATGAGAGTGGTCGGTGTGCGGATTAAGGAACTCGACGACGTGCACGAAATGCAAATCGAGAACACGCTGGCATTCTGGGAGCTCAATGCTCTCAAGCGTGTCGGCTGGTTTGACAGTGAGGTGGGGGTTGAAGAAATAACTCCTCTCATCAGAATTACAAGGAAGTACGGTCAGTGCGCGGCGCTTATATCTGGGGTTGATGGCCAACTTAGTATTCGCCATTCGGAAGATGGCCGGAATCGTCACAAGGAAGTGAAAGAAACCAAACGAGAACGGCAAGAGAAAGAAGCTCAGAGAGCTGGCAAAACCATTGAATGGCTCAACCGGCACATCGAGATTGTGGAGTAGCTCGTTTCAGGTTCCCGGCGTGTTTACGCGCCGGGGCCTTTTCTTTTTGTGTTATAGTTGCCATATGTCAGAGAGATACAAATTTACTGTAAATTTAGCGAGAGAAGCAGGAGAGAAGATTTTAATGCTTAAAGAAAAATATCTTGTTGTTTCTATTAAAAATAATGACCCGAGAGATCTAGTAACGAATGTTGATATTGAAATCAGTAATTTTATATCTGACCATATAAAAGAGACTTTTCCCGGAGAAACTATTTATTCCGAAGAGGCAGATGTTGATATTGTGGGTGGTTCTTTCTGGGCACTTGATCCAATCGATGGCACAAAAAATTTTGTCAGAGACCTACCCTTCTTCTCGACAGTTATCGCCTATGTAGAAAATGGCGAGTCGGTTGTTGGTGCTGTCTATAATCCGGTGACTAAAGAGTTGTTTAGTTTTGAGAAAGATAAAGGAGCTTTTCTCAATAGTAAGCCAATCAATGTTTCTGATAAGACTGAATTAAATAAGTCAGTAGTCTTTCTAACTACTGGCCGCACTAAAGAATATTGGGATTGGGGAGCTAAAGTATATAGATTTCTCTTAGAAAACACTCACTCAGTTAGAGGCATGTCATCTTCAGCATTGGACATATGTTTTGTGGCTTCAGGCAGGTCCGAAGCTTGCATATATGCCAACTTAACCACGCTAGATTCTATAGCAGCGATAGGAATTCTGCGAGAAGCCGGTGGAATAATAGAAGGAAAATCCGGGCCTATTGATGCTGTATCCAAGACTCCGCAGATGCTAGTGGCAGCAAATAACAGAGAGGTTCTGGATGCTTTGAAAGCAGTGATTTAGGCGATAGCGAATTCTCTCTGACGTTTTTTCTCATCTTCGCTTCGAAGATCGTCACGTTTTTTCTTGTATTCTTCCACAAAGTTTTCAGGGATCTTTTCGTCATTCAAAATATATTTGAGAATTTGATGCCAGAAATCTATACGTTCAAGAGTTAATTCTTTAAGATTTCCTTCCGTTTTATTCAGAGATCTAACGTAGAAGTCTAAAAGAAACCCTAGTTTATAGACCCGCATTAATCTCAAGCAAAAATATTCTTCTTCTCCGCGATTTTCTCTGACATAATCAGCTAGGAACTTCTCAAGCTTTGGGTTATGGATAACCATATAGTTTAAGAAGCGTGCCCAGCCCTCATATTTGTTGCCGAAGTGGACTGCCGAAAGGTCAAGCATGTATATGCTCTTGTCTCTCACTCGGAAGTTGTGAGGTACGAAATCCGTATGAGTCAGATAATTGACATATTTATTGAGAGTCTTTTTATTGGCTACCAAAAATTGTTCAGCTTTCTCTAATGTTTCTATAATATTTTTATCATTGTGAGTTGATACTTTCTTTTTAAATTCCTCAAATTTTTTAAGATATGTTTGTGTAGTATAAACTGGGAAGAATCCATCTACTGATTTCAAGTGCTCGAAAGTCGTAGCATGAAAGGCTTCTTGTTCTTCTAAAGCTTTCAAAATGAGGAAAAATTGTTCTTCTAATGTATGTGCTACGTAAACTTTCTCTTGAGGTACAAATTCTGTAGCCCATATCAAGTAACCATTCTTTTTACCAAAATATGTTTCAGTGGGGAAGAGAATTTTGTCGTTGGCGAAAACCATTGATTTCAAAAGATCTCGAGTCTGTTTCTCGTGTTCGATTTCTTTCTGTCCCCCTGGTATATCTGCTATTTTGACGATAACTTTGCGCCCCTTTTCGTCTGTAGCAACCAAAACAGACTTGTCTTTCATCATTAAAAAGCGCTCACCTGACATATGAGGCTGTTCGGCATCTAGGGTAAAACCCAAAAACTTCAGGGTTGATTCCACAGCTTTTTAAGCTTATAGTAGCCTTAAACATTACGCAATTTATGGAAACCGTCCTTGTTACAGGTGCTGCCGGCTTCATTGGCTCAAATTTGGTTGAAGCTCTTTTGAAGAAGGGGAATAAAGTAGTCGGGGTTGATAACTTTGATGATGGTTTATACGAAGCATCTTTTAAAGAAAAGAATATTAAATCTGTTCTTAGTGATAAAAATTTTATTTTATACAGAGTCGATATTCGAGAGAAAGAAGCTCTCAAAGATATATTTGAAAAAGAGAAACCGCAGTATATAGCGCATCTGGCCGCTCGTGCTAATGTCAGAAATGCTGCCAAAGACCCCTATCCTTACGTAAGTATAAACATAGAAGGCACTATCAATATTTTAGAGCTATCACGCGATTTCAACGTTAAAAACTTGGTAATAGCTTCATCTGGTTCTGTCTACGGAGATGACCCTAATATGCCCTGGAGCGAAGACCATCTCACAGACAAACCAGTTTCTCCTTATGGAGCGACCAAACGAGCCTGTGAACTTCTTGCTTATACTTATCATCGTAATCACAACCTTAACATCACTTGCCTACGCTACTTCAACGCTTACGGGGAGAACAATCGTCCCGACCTTGTTCCGTACATTTGGGGTAAAGCCATTCTTAGTGACGAAGAAATAGAAATTTCTGGAGATGGCAGTCGTAAGCGCGATTATACTTATGTAGGAGACGTGGTAGACGCAACTGTTTTGGCATTAGAAAAACCACTTGGCTTCGAAATTATAAATATTGGCAACTCTAGCCCTGTTTCACTGAAGGAATTGGTTTCAATATTCGAGAAGGTCAGTGGCAAGAAAGCCAATGTCAAAAGTCGACCAAGTAATTCTGTCAGTATGGAATCAACTTATGCGGATATTTCTAAGGCTAAAAAACTGCTTGGCTGGGAGCCTAAAATGAAAATAGAAAAGGGTATTGGTAGATTACTTACCTGGCTTTCTCATCGCTAGTCTGAAGAGACCTTCAAGATTTCTGACATGCGCTTCCCATGAGAATTTCTCTTTGAGAAGTTTTGTACCATTTACTACCAATCTTTCTCGTAGAGCTTTGTCTTCAAAAAGACGCATGATGGCATGAGCCAAGGCTTGAGTATCGCCCGGCTCTACTAATAGTCCAGTCTTTTCGCCATATATGGCTTCATTAGTACCAGAAATATTTGTAGCTACTGTTGGTATCTCTGCTGCAAAACTTGTAAGCACTGTATGTGGCAGTCCTTCATAAGTCGAGTTTAATACATAGATTTCAGAATTTTTGCGCAATTGCCATGTTTCTACTCGAGAGATTTTACCGAGAAGTGTAACGCTTCCTTCAAGGTGGAGTTCTTTGATCAGTTTATTTAAATTATCTATCTCAGGACCATCACCAGCCACTACCAATCGGGCATCCTTGTATTTTTCTTGAACGAGAGGCAGTGCTCTAATGATGCCATCAATTCCTTTCCATACGACTAAACGAGCCGTGGTGGCTATCTGGTGGGGGATACGCGTGGTGCCAAATGGGAGATTTTTTACTGTATCGTCGGCAGCATTGTAATTGACGATAGCTCTTTCAGGATGGACTCCATAAGCTTTGATAATTTCTTTAGAAAGATAGAGAGAAGGAGTGGTCACAATTTTGGCGCGGCGCAATACCCAACCTTGGACCATCATCATCGCTTTAGTTTTCCAATTGCCTTCAGGAGCTTCTAAAAATTCTTCCAACCTTTTTTCAGTTAGATGATGTTGCGTTGCTCTCTCCCAAGCTTCGTCGCCAACAAATTTGAGAACAAAAGGTTTGCCTGTGAATAAATTTACTAAGGCCACTGGTAATCCGGCGGCCATAGCATTCTGGACATAAATAAGATCAGCCTCCCTCGAAAGTTTAAAAACGGCTAGAAAAAATTTCAGCAAACGTATAGGCAGAGGTTCTTGTTTCGAAATAGCTACTAAAGTCGTACCAGGAAATGGATCGTGTACATCCGTATAAGCTACTATCGTAAGCTTGTGTTTATTTTGTAATTGACGAGAAAGCTCCTTGGTATAAGTGGCTGGGCCGCCGATTTCCGGCGGATAAATTGGCGTAGCTATAAGGATTTTCATAGAGAAAAGTATATAATAGCGCCAATAAACATGAAAGTTTTAAGCATAAGCTCTGATAGAAGGCTTTTTGAAGAAGACAGTGCTGTTTCAGAACGTATTAAAGAATATGCCGAAATGGTTGAGGAGTATCATGTCGTTGTCTTCGCATTGAAATCATTGGAATTGAAACCGAAACAGCTTGGCCAAAATATTTGGATATACCCCACGAACTCGTGGAGTAGGTGGTTTTACGTTTTCGACGCGGCGCGTATTGGGAAGAAAATCGTCTTTGATAGAAAATTTGTCAGAGGAGAATCTGTCATCACAACCCAGGACCCGTTTGAATCAGGCTGGACCGGCTTAAAAATTAAAAAAAGATGGCGCTTGCCTCTTGAAGTGCAGATTCACACGGACCCAAACTCTCCGTATTTTTCCGGCTTTCTAAATTACATCAGGAAAATTATAGCAAGGACCGTCCTTGCTAAAGCGGACAGTGTCAGAGATGTCAAAACACTGCCGATTTATGTTGATAAGGAAAAAATCGAGAATGCGCCGATTAAATTTGACCTTCACGCTCTCTACCCGTGGCATTTTATCTTGCTTGCCGTCTCGCGCTTATCTAAGGAGAAAAATTTGGATTTGGCGATTCAAATACTCTCTTTAGTCAGAGAAAAATATCCTGATACAGGTCTTGTCATTGTCGGTTCTGGCCCTGAAGAATCTAGACTCAAAAATTTGGTAAAGAAAATGGGTCTAGAAACTGCAGTGTATTTTGCCGGATGGCAAAATGAATTAGCATCATTTTACAAAACTGCCAATGCTTTTATCCAGACGTCTCTTTTTGAAGGTTATGGATTGTCTTTGGTGGAAGCTGGACTATCCGGTTTGCCGGTAGTGACTACGCCGGTAGGTATTGCCCAAGAGTTGGAAAATGGCAAAGACGCATATATTTACCCGGCATCTCGACCAGACTTATTTGCTTTAGGCATTATCGAACTGATTGAGAGTAATCAGAAGAGAGAAAACCTAAGATTTAATCTAAAAAAAACTCTTGAATCAAAACTTTTATCCAAAGAACAGTATCTTTCAAAGTTAAAAGAAAATTGGGAAAATACTGCCAAGAAAATTAAATGAGATTGCTCATCATTACGCAGAAAGTGGATAAGAATGATCCAATACTTGGATTTTTCCATCGATGGCTGGAAGAGTTTGTGAAAAATTTTGAAAAAGTGACAGTTATTTGTCTTGAAAAAGGCGAGTATAATTTGCCAAGTAATATTAAGGTTCTGTCGTTAGGAAAAGAAAGAAAAGCTTCGAAATTAGGCTATATTCTGAATTTCTACAAATATATTTGGTCTGAGAGAAAAAACTATGATGCCGTCTTTATCCATATGAATCAGGAATATGTATTGCTTGGTTGGAAATTTTGGAAATTATGGGGCAAAAAGATTTATCTTTGGCGCAACCATGCTAAAGGCAATCTCTGGACGAGATTTGCTGTGCTTGTGTCTAATAAAGTTTTCTATACTTCGCCAAGCTCGTACACTGCTCGCTTCAAAAAATCAGTGCAAATGCCAGTGGGGATTGATACAGATTTCTTCAAGCCAGATTCAAGTGTTGTGAGGATTCCAAATGCAGTTCTTTTCTTGGGGCGAATTTCTCCCGTTAAAAAAGTTTTAGAATTTATAGATTGGGTGAAAGAAAATGGATGTCAGGCGACTATTGCCGGACCAATATTGCCAACAGACAAAGAGTATGGAGAACAAGTTAAGCTCAATCTAAATGACAAAATTAAATTTCTTGGTCCGGTGACTCAAGAAGAAGCACGAAGGCTTTACCAATCACACGAAATTTATGCCAATTTTACTCCAATCGGCAGTTTCGATAAAACGATTTTTGAAGCTCATGCCTGCGGAGCTAAATTGTTCGTTAAAAATCCTGATGTTAAAAATCTAAATTTGGAAGCGTACAGTCTCAAGGTTCTCATGGATAAATTAAAGAAAGAATTATGAAATACAATAAATTTATAAACGAAAAGATAGCGGAAATAGCGAAAGAGAAAACCGTATTGGATATAGGGGGTGGAGAGCGTTTTGGTAAATGGCTTTCGACATATAAGCATTTGTTTAAAGATTGCGAATATAAAACATTCGACTATGACGAATCAACCGGCGCTGACATTGTCGGCGATATTCTTAGCATTCCTCTGGGAGAAGAGTCTGTTGATGCGGTTATCTGCAATTGTGTGTTAGAGCATGTGGAAAATCCTTCAGTCGCGATAAAAGAGCTTTACAGGATTTTAAGGGTTGGCGGGAAGATATTTGTTCATATTCCTTCTATATATCCGTACCACGCTCGTGCAGGGCATTATCTTGATTACTGGAGATTCTTTGGAGATGCCGTTAAATTACTTTTCAAAGATTTCTCGAGAGTTGAAGTACAAAAAAGGGGCGGATATTTTAAAGCGCTTTCCTTTTTTATTCCGTTTCAGCACAAATTGAGATTTCTTATTGACCCTACCGCAAACTTTTTGGATACATTATTTAAGACGGAAAATAGGACTACCACTTCTGGCTATTATATCTACGCCATCAAATAATGAAGCTCATACACTTAACAGCCAAAAGATTCGAGTCTCTTAGCGCTGACAGTATATACATTTCGAGTCTTACAAAACAGTTTGCAAAAATCTTAGGTAATCGGTATCAGCTTGTTAATCTCAATTTTCGTTTGAACGGTGCGGGATTCTTTCACTTTGTCATCCCTTATCTTGGTTATTTCTTCTGGCTGCCATACTTTCTTTTGTTTAAGGTAAAGACTGACAACAAAACAGTTTTGTTCGCGAGCGACCCCCATCTTTTATGGATTGTTATTTTTTGGAAAAAACTTTTTTCTCTTAAATTCAGGATTACGTCTGATTGGCACATGCTCCATGACGATTGGAAAGATCGTTTTATATCTAAAAACAGCGATAGTTTGATTACGACATCAGAGAAGCTCAAGAAGTCGCTTTTGGAAATAGGAGTGCCAAGCGAAAAAGCGCTGGTTGTTTACGGCGGCGTAAATCTTGCCGATTTTGGCAATGTAGATTCATCTGCGACAAAAAAGAAGTACGGTATTCCCACCGACAAAGTTCTTATAGGTTATATTGGCTTATTCAGAACTATGGGTATGGAAAAAGGAATTGATATAATGATTCGCTCTTTAAAATTTTTAAATCAAGATACGCTTATGGTTTTTGTCGGGGGTAAGAAAAATGAAGTTTCTGCATACGAGACTCTTGCCGGAGAGATAGGGGTTCGCAATCAGTGTATCTTTATAGAAAAAATACCTGATCAAAAAGAAATATTTAATATTGAACAAGCGATGAATGTCTTGGTTATCCCTTATCCTGACAGGCCGCATTTCAGGAATTACGGCTTTCCCATGAAAGTGTATGAATATATGGCGGCCGAAAAACCGATTGTTTATTCAAAACTTGATTTGACTGAAGAAATCTTAAAAGATTGTGGATTTACATTTGTTCCAGATAGTGAAGTGAGCCTAGCCGACACTATAAAATATGTGATTTCTGAAGAGAATCTGGGAGAAGTTTCAGAGAAGGCCACATTGGCATATGAAAAACTAAAAGAATTTACGTGGGAAAATAAAGCAAGGAAAATCATAGAATTCCTACAAAGAAATGGATAAAGTTCAATCTTTTTACACCAGAGTATTTACCTTAATATCGATAGTTTTTTCTCCTATTATTTACTTTATGATTTGGCTGCGAAAAAGCGAGAAAAACAATATCCTTGTCATCCCTCAGTTTAAAAGAATCGGGGACATAGTCTGCTCCACCCCAGTGTTCCGAGCCATTAAGGAAAAATACCCTGAAAGCCGGATTACGGTCATAGTTTCTAGCATGGCAGCAGGGGTCTTAAAGAATAATCCAAGGGTAGACGAGATTATCATTGTTGAGGATTATTGGCACAAATTCCCGGAATTAGTTAGAAAGATAAGAAGAGGAAACTTCAAATGGGGAGTCTCGCTTTCTGGAACAGCTTTAAGCTCAACCCTGTTTTTCTTAAGCCTCATACCAAACCGCTTAAAAATCACTAGGCCCAACAAGTCTTTGGCAGAAGCGCTTTCAGACTGGATGACGAACTTCAAGGAAGAATATAAAGAGCTGACTTATCTACCGCTTTTTTATCTCAAGATGCTGCGACATTTAGGTATTGATAATGAGAATTACACTAAAGAAATCTATGCTGGCTACGAGGCGGAGGCGAAGATGAAAAAGTTTCTGGCAACTAATGGAGTAATGGAAAAAGATAAATTGATTGGTATCAGCTTGACCGCAGGTAATAATGTAAAAGAATGGGGAGATGACAAGTTTGAATCTTTGGCTAGAGAGATAAGTAAGAAGTATCCTATAAAGATAGCCTTTATCGGCTCCTTTTATGAGAAAGAGAGAGTCGGCAATTTTGTGAGGAAATTAGGCTCTGGCAGCAAATACATAGACGCGGCCGGCTTGAGTCTCGAAGAACTTGTGGTTCTGATGAAAAATTTTTCAGTATTTATATCAGTAGATACCGGGCCGACGCATATTGCTCATGCTCTAGGCGTTCCGCTTATAGATATTCTTGGGCCGGTAAATGATATAGAGCTTACTCCCAGAGACGGTAATATAAAAATAATAAAACCGAATCCAGAAATACCCTCTACCATATTTGCTTTTCAAGCATTCGGTCCTGCTTATCTTGCCCGGAAAGCCCTTGAAAACATAAGCGTTTCTCAAGTGCTCCTTGCTTTTGATGAGCTTTATAAGGTAGTCTAATCGTAGAATCTTAGATCTTTCACGGAAGAAAAAGAGGTAGAAATTAGATGAAGAATATCCAATTGCATGAGTTCAACATCCTCATGGACAAGAAAGTGTATTTGCCCAATGTTTCCGGGATGCTCCAAGCTTATGCAGTTGGAGTACCCGAAGTAGTGGAACATTTCCACTTCAGTCAGTTTCAGTTTATTCGCAAAGAGCCAGAGAAAATTGCTGACGAATGGGACAATCCATCGGTTCTGGCGTTCTCGTCATCTATGTGGAACCACGAGCTTAATCTGGTTCTGGCCCGCCTCGCTCGCGAGCGATTCCCGGATTCGCTCATTGTCTTCGGCGGACCACATGTTCCGGACGATCATCGAGCCGAACTGTTTCTGAAAGAACACCCATTTGTGGACATAACTGTTTTGAGCGAAGGCGAAATAACGTTTGCCGAAGTACTCAAAACCTTGATCACGAGTCGCGATTTCTCAACGGTAAGGGGTCTCGTTTTCCGTGACCGGAGTACCGGCCGTATAGTCCGCACACCAGATCGTCCGCTTGTCGATATCAATTTCCTGCCGTCGCCGTATCTTTCCGGTCTCTATGACAGAGCGCTTGAACGGCGTGGCGATATGGAGTTCCAGGTTATTTTCGAAACAAACAGAGGCTGCCCGTTTCATTGCAGTTTCTGCGCTTGGGGCAACTCTATTACCAAAGTGCGCTTCTTCAACTTCGAACGCTTAGCGCGCGAGATTGAATGGCTTGGCGAGAAAGAAATCTCTTTCGTCTTCGGCGCCGACGCCAACTTCGGCATGTTCCCGAGAGACAAGGAAATCGCGGAAATGTTTGCTGAAGTTAAGCGCCGCTACTCGCATCCGCGCTCGTTCCGGGTTTGTTACGGCAAGAACGCCACCGACAGGATTTACGAAGTGGCGCAGATTCTCGAAACAAATCATCTGACAACGGGAGTCACTCTCTCGTTTCAGAGTACTGATCCTGACACGCTCAAAATTATCCACCGAGATAACATCAAGGTGGATACCTACCGCGAGCTGCTCAAACTCTATAGACGCGATGGCATCCGCGTCTATACCGAGCTCATTCTCGGGCTTCCGGGCGAGACCTACGAGTCGTTCAAAAAGGGGATTGAAGAAGTTTTCCAAGCTGGTCTCTATGACCAGGTGGGAATCTTTTTATGCCAGGTTCTTCCCAACACTCCTATGTATGATCCGGAATATGTGAAATTGCATGGGATAGAAACGCGGTGCATCGAACTCGTGGAAACCCACGCCTCGAAACGCCGTCCGGGCGAAGTGGCCGAATATGAAGATGTTGTGGTGGCCACGAGATCAATGCCCCATCCTGAATGGAGGAGGTCGGCGACTCTCATGTGGATGGCCCAAACACTCCACGGTCTGAAACTTGGGTTCTTTGTTTCGCTCTATCTCTTCCGCGAGTTCGGCCTCAAGTACACGGAACTTTTCGAGTACTTAATCGCGAACGGCACGGACACCAATCGGTTCCCGATTTTTTCTCGGGAACTAAACCGTTACGCCGAGTATCTGGAAGGAATCATGACTGGGAAACCCCAGTGTGTCTTCCTTCCGGAATACGGCAAGATCTCATGGCAGGTCGAAGAAGCAACTTTTCTTCGTCTGTCCGGCGACTTTGAGAACTTCTATCAAGAGTTCAAAGGGTTGACGCAGAGTTTTCTAGAAGAACGGGGCGTTATGGTGCCGCTCCGGGAGCTTAACGAGGTTTTTAAGTATCAGTACGCTCGCATAGCGGCGCCGGTACTACGGCAATCGGCGTTCGAGTTTTTGCACACTGTTCCCGAATATTTCAAGAACATCCTTCTCGACAAACCGGCAACTCTCAAAGAAGGAAAGCAGACTGTCCGTGTGGAGAGGACGGACTATCGAAGCGATAAGGAAGAGTTCGCAAGACAGGTCATCTGGTTTGGCAGGCGCGACAGCCGCGCCGTCGAGCCAGCAACATGGAGTTAGGTTTCTCCTCAAAAAACCGAGGCGTCCAAACAGGACGCCTCTTCTTTTTTATCAGGAAATAATGTGCTATTCTCAAACTCATGGCAAAAATTTTAGTTACCGGCAGCAAGGGCGTCATCGGCTCGTGCCTGGTAAAAATGCTTCGGGATAAAGGGCATTCTGTTTTCGGCATTGATCTTGAGCACGGATTTGGCGAAATCGGTTTTGAGCATGAAATGACGAAAACTGATTTTACCTACGCCAGATGCGATGTTTCCGAATTCCGTCAACTTGAGAGAATCTTTGAAAAAGCTGGTCCGTTTGATTTTGTCTATCACACGGCGGCGGAATTCGGACGCTGGAATGGAGAAGATTACTACGAACAGGTTTGGAAGTCTAACGCCATCGGAACCAAAAATGTTATCCGTTTGCAGGAAAGGTATAGATTTAAACTGATACATTTCTCCTCTTCTGAAGTATATGGCGACTACGAAGATGTGATGTCGGAAGATGTTATGGACAGAGTAGAAGTTAAACAGATGAATGATTACGCCATGTCTAAATGGGTGAATGAGATGCAGATACGGAACTCAATAATCCAACATGAGACAGAATCAGTAATTGTACGCATGTTTAATACGTATGGACCGGGCGAATGGTACCATCCTTATCGGAGTGTCAACGCCAAATTTTGCTACCATGCCCTTCATAATCTCCCCGTGACAGTCTACAAAGGCCATTATAGAACTTCTACTTACCTTGAAGATACATGCAGGACCCTTTCCAATATAGTCGACAACTTTCAATCTGGCAGGGTCTACAATATAGGAGGTCTGGAGTATCATGATATTGAAAAACTGGTTAATATCATTTGGGACTATACCGGCGCAGACAAAAGCCTCATCAATTATAAAGACACGGAAATCTTAACCACTAAATCCAAGAAGGTTGATATTTCCAAAGCAATCAAAGACCTTGGCCACAAGCTTACCGTCAGTTTGGAGGATGGCGTCAAGCGCACTATAGATTGGATGAAGGATTATTACGGTATTTAAAAGAGTCTACTATTTTGTAGAATATTTTTTTCAATACGCCGTATATTTTTGGAAATCTCTGTTTCATAACATCAAGAATTTTCATTTTGCCGCGAAATTTATATATCTTTCTTGATGGTATAATGTTGCCGCCGTATCTTTTGGCTAAAATTCCCCTTTCTTCAGCGAACTTTTTCTGGCTAGTGGCTGTTTTTGAAAGCGGGTGCCATCTAAAGGCACCGGCTGTATATGGTACATACTTTACTTTGGCTACTTGAAAAATGCGGTACCACTGGTCAAGGTCAATGCAATATTTCAGAGATTCGTTCAAATAACCCGTCTTTTCTAAAATGTGCTTGGTAAAAAAATTGAGAGAAAAAGAGCTTCCGCGGGTGCGAATGCTTTCGAAGGTTTCATTCGGTCGGGGACGCGGCTCTATACTGGAGGGCCGTCCGTTCGCATATATCTTCAGGCAATCTGTGTAGATGAAATCTAGTTCAGGGTCTTCTTCAAAAACTTTGGCAACAACTTGGAACGCTCCCGGAAGGTAGTAGTCATCGGAGTTCATCCAGGCAAAAATATCGCCGTGAGCCATTCTAAACCCGTCGTTAAGAGCGCTTGCTTGACCCCCGTTCTGGCGATGTACGAATCGGTATTCTACGCCCATGCATTTAACAGGCCACTGTCCATTTTTCAAAGTCACATCGTATTTTTCAATGACGGAGGCAGTATCGTCCGTGGAGCCATCGTTGATAATTATGTAGTCAATATAAAAATTACCTTCTTGTGAGATGACACTCTTGATGCATTGGCTTATATATTTAGATTGGTTGTAGGTTGCGGTAACTATGCTCAACGTCAGCGGCGATTTCATATTCAGTGCATTATAGCCCAATTTTTGATATATTGGGCCAATTAAATGAGCGATAATTCTTTCCTGAAAAGCTATCTGAAAGGCGAAGCTTCCTATGGTTTTTGGAATCTCGTCGCGAGGGGCGTAGCGGCGGCCAACACATTTATAGTCATAACAGCCCTTACTCTGTATGAGTATGGGTCTTTCCAACTTCTTTTGGTTTCTTACGCGGGAGCGTCTGTGTTATTGCATGTAGGCGGTGGAGTATTGCGCAACGACATAATCAGGTTTGAATCCGAGGGCAAAAGTTCTCAAGCAAAAAAGCTTTTTTATGAATTATTTCTTCTGAGAATGTGCACGGGAATAGCTTTATGGATTGCCGTTTTCTTTCTTGCGCCCCTGCTTTCGTTTAAGTATGGTCCGGATTTTATCCTGCTTATAAGGATAATGTCATTCGTGTTTCTCCATGACGCTCTACTGGCGGTACTAACCATTCCTATTGAAATGAGAAAGAAATTCAATGTTGTAGCAAGCAGGTTGTCCATTGCTAAATTTAGCCAGCTCGCAATACTGATTTTTTCTCTGGTTTTATACCGAGTGAACCTGCGGGTGGTGGTCGTGTCCATGGTCGTCTCACTTTTCATAAGTTTATTTTTCCTTCTCCAGCCGGCTAGAGAGTCCTATTCTTCGTGGAGAAGTGTCATAAAATCTCAAGAAAATTTCTTATTCAAAATACTGCGCTCTTATGGCAAGTGGGAAGTAGGAGAACCCGTCTTCAATAAATTCACGGCTTTCTTTGAGACATGGGCCATTAAGCTGTTTATCAGCACCGAAGCTGTAGCCATCTTCTCCATAGCCCAAATGCTCATAGCTACTCTAGCTGGGCTCTTGCCGGTTAAAACACTTCTCACTCTTATACCTATGGAGGCCGACAACGAAGAAAAATTGAGGAGAATATATGAGAGAGGAGTAAAGTATCTTGCCACCTTATCTTTGGGGCTTGGTCTTGTATCCCTGTTTGTTATCCCGCTTATTGTCAGCACTTTCTTTGCCAAATATCTTGTTTCCTTGCCGTATTTTAAGGCTCTTCTCTTTACCCTTCCGTTGCATGCTGCAATTATTGTGTCTTCAGCCTTTCTGATTTCTCTCCGACGACAGAAATTCCTATTTTTTCAAAAGGTTTTGAAAAGCTTTGTAGTTATACCTCTTTATATAATCCTATTGCCGATATTCGGTCTCTGGGGATTGGTTATACAGAATTATATCTGGCTCATCGTCGCGTTAATCTCAATATCAATTTATCTTAAGAGCACAGAACCGCGCCTTCTTGCGAGCTGGGTTGATGCGCTTAAATTCAATAAGGAGGATATAATTTTTATGAGGAATGTGGCTACGGATGCGAAGAAATATTTGGTGAAAAGATTTTCTTTATAATAATCTGAAATCAGAAGATTTGAGTTACTGGATTGTCAATTGAGATTCAGCTATATCCTAGTTAAAAGACTGTCTACTAAGGTTAGACAGTTTTTGGAGCTAGGAAAGAGAGTCGGCTTTATTACCAGAACTTATGAGAAATTTAATAAGGGATTTTAGCGTATTCTCCACCTTATATATTAGGTGATTAACCTGCATCTTTATTCGTAATTTATGAAAATAAGGATTTTTATAATCTCCATCGCTTACATGAGTTATTTTTGTATCTGTAACAATACTGTAAAGATTGTAATCGCCCAGTTTCCTCTCTTTAAAGTTTTTAGGTTTGCGTAACTTTAAGAAGATATCCGGCGCCATCTTGTCTTTTTCAATATCCAAGATTTCCATATCTGAAAAAATATTTTCCATATCTTCTTTCTCGTATCTCCAATAGTCGTGAGGATATGCATGGTAAGCAAATCCGTACGATCGGGTAGTAAGCAAGAAAATAGCTCCTGGCTTCGCAACGTTTTTAAGGTTGGAGATGACCTGTTGCCAGTCTTTGGCGTGTTCCAGCATTTCAGTAGAAACAATAACGTCAAATTTCTTATCACCAAAGTGCTTTACGAGGTCTTCTGCGTCACAGACAATGTCTACTCCAGGCCCATGCATAATATCCGTGCCTACATATTCTTTAGGTCCATAAGATTCAAGGAGAGGACGGAGGGTGCCGTTAACATCATATGACCCAGCTTCAAGCACCTCTTTACCGGCAATTTCCTCCTTAGATAGACTTTTAGCTCCGAATATTATACAACTTACGTGGCACATTTTTTATATTTATTAGTTTTAGATGCAATTATAAGGAAATCTCATAATATTTCAATCAGAATCTTATTTTGAAAACCAAAGCCAGAAGTATCTTTGGTTTTTTCTCCATCAGTCTTTAGCTTATCCACGATATTCAGGCAATTTTATGCTATTCTAGCATGTATTCATGAGTATTTATCCCGAGACTCTAGGCGCCTTAACTATCTGTACTGTCTCATATGGACACCGCTCTCTTATCGAGACAAACATCAAATTCATCAAAAAGATTAACCCCAATTTTTCCGTAAACTGGGTTATTGTAGAAAATACTCCAGAGGGAAAAGGAGATAGATTCGACATAGGCGAAACCGGGAATATAAAAGTAATCAAAGGAATGGAGAATAATTTTCAAGGCATAGCCAAGGCGAGCCAGCACCATGCTTCTGGACTAAACACCGCAATTCAGGAAGTAAAGACAAGATTCGCGCTTATTCTTGACCCAGATTTCTACATTGTCAGAAACAATTGGATAGAGGAAGTGGTAAAACATATGAAGAAAAACAATCTTGCATTTTTCGGCGCGCCGTATAATCCTAAACGCTACCTCAAATATAGATACTTCCCGTGCATACACTGTATGTTTATAGACTTGGAGAAAGTTCCTCAGGGCGAACTTGATTTTACCCCGCAATATAAAGTATGAAGCAATTCTTGAAAGTAATGCTTAAAAGGAAATCAATCATCGGCTCGTCCAGAGATACTGGCTATCGTATATACGAAAAATATCGTGATAGAAAAAGCGAGTGTATTCAACCTGTATTCAAAGATATAAATCCGGCTTATCTTAAATCTCCATTAAATATTTTTATCGAGCAATTCTTGCCAGAGAATTTGTGCTATCTGCCCAAAAAGAAAGATTATTATACTAAAGGTTTTAGTGGTTTGGGAGATGAATTTATGTGGCAGTCGGAGCCGTTTGGCCTTCATCTTCAAGGAGCGCAAAAAGACGGCACAATAAAAGACCACTCAGGAGAATGGGACGAACTAAAAAATATCTTGAACTATTTCTTAAATAAATAATGAAAACAGTATTTATAACAATATTCGAGGGAGTAGAATCAAAAAATATATTGCGTACCGGGATTGTGGATAAAATGCTGTCTAATAATCCGGAATTGCGCGTGGTGCTTTTTGTTAAAAATGAGTCCAGAATGGATCATTATCAAAAAGAATTTAACCATCCCAGAATAGTTTATGAGATAGCAAAGCCGTATGAACCAAATCGACTCAATCGATTTTTCGGCAGGCGGAAGTTCCACTTTCTACAGACAGATACCACCGACCTCAGAGCAAAAATTATCGCCCAAGATAGAGGCAGATTGTATTACTATTACACCCTGCTACTCCATAGAATTTTGGCGCGCAGTTTTTTTGTCAAAATATTTCGCTTTCTCGACCTGGTCCTTGTAAAAGATGCGTATTTTGATAAATATTTTGAAAAATATAAGCCAAATTTAATTTTTCTTGCCAATCTTTTTGAAGATTTTGAAGCAAATTTCTTGCGTTCGGCCAAGAAACACGCCGTATTCAGTATAGGCCTCATCAACAGCTGGGATAGGGTAACTGCCAGATGTATCTTAAGGATTCTTCCAGATAAATTTGTCGTCTTTAACAGCGTGATAAAGCAAGAAGTAGTGGATGCTAACTATGTAAAGCCGGAAGATATTTTCGTATCGGGCTTGCCGCAATATGATTACTATTTTTCTCCAGTTAATTTTTCTAGGAAAGACTTCCTCGATAAACTTGGCATTGAAGATGAAAGCAGAGTCATGTTTTATTCGCCAATCGGAGGCATGTTTAGCAATTCTGACTGGGAAATGATAGACCTTCTTTATGATTTAAACAATAGAGGCAAATTTGGCGAACAGGTAAAAATTTTTGTCAGTTTTCCGCCAAATGATTTTATCAAAGAAGAAGAATTGGAAAAAAGGCCCTGGCTTCTTTATCAATATCTCGGAACCAGGTTTTCCAATGTCAGGTCCACTGACTGGGATATGACCAAGAAGGAGCTAGATAATCTAAAAAGCCTCCTTTTTCATGCATCTCTGATTGTATGTTACGCATCCAGTCTTTCTATGGACGCCGCCGTGTTCGATAAGCCAGCCATAAACATCAATTTTGAGATTAAAAATAACGGCAATCTGTCCAAGTCGCCCACGGTTTTCTATAAAATGACACATTATAAAAAAGCGCTTGGAGCTGGAGGTATCAGGTTAGTAGATAATGAGGAAGAACTTATCCATTGGGTTAGGAAATACTTAGAAGACCCGTCCGTAGATAGAGAAGGAAGAAAAAAGCTTGTGCAGAGACAATGCGAATACACTGATGGAAAATCAGCCGAAAGAATAGCTTTATACTTAAACAAGTTTATATGAAAGAAAATGAGGTATTTATAATCGCGGAGGCGGGTAAAAACTTTATCCAGTCTAAAAAAGATAGGGCGGTGGCAGAATATTTGGATAACGCCAAGAAGCTTGTTGATGCGGCTGTATACGCCGGTGTTGACGCTATAAAGTTCCAGACCCACGAGGTGGAAGACGAACAGCTTGATATAAATGTAGTCTCGCCCCACTTTAGTGGGAGCGATAGATATAGCTGGGTTAAGAGAAATACGGAAGCTACGCCGCTTGGGTTCTGGCTGGAGTTAAGAGATTATTGCCGGGATAGAAATATCATTTTCTTCTCCACCCCCATGAGCAGAAAGGCTGCTATTAAGCTAGAAAAAGTTGGCGTACCCTTCTGGAAGGTTGGTTCTGGGGATGTGGATGATTTTGTTATGCTCGAATATCTTGTCCGTACAAACAAGCCTATAACCATATCGAGCGGTATGGTAAGTCATCTTGAGTTGGAAGCGGTAATGAATTATCTTAAAAAAAATCAAGTCGAAACGACTCTTCTCTATTGCGTCAGTCTCTATCCTTGTCCCTCTGAAAGATTCAATCTCGGAACTCTAGAATATTTTAAAGAACAATATCCCTGGGCAAAAATAGGTTTCTCTGACCACTCTCGCGGCTTTGAAGCGGCGCTTGCCGCCATCAAACTCGGAGCCAGAGTTATCGAAAAGCATCTCTCTTTGTCCAGGAATCTTTGGGGTCCCGATCACAAGGTTTCCATGGAGCCGGAAGAAATGAAAAATATGGTGGAAGCAATAAGAAATAAAAATTATGAGAATATTAATCCCGCTTTATTTTACGGGAAAAAAGAAAAAGAATTAGAGGGGGCTAATAATATATTTAGGAATTATTTTAAAAAAGGTTTGGTAGCAGGAGAAGATATTAAAAAAGGATCTATTGTAAAAAAAGAAATGATATATGCCATGAGGCCGCTCTTTCATATTGAACAACTAGGCGGCTTGTCTTCATCGAAACTACCAGACATAGTCGGTCAAAAGGTTGCAAAAAGTCTAACAAAATACGAACCCATCACGCCTCTTGCGATTGAACGTAAATCATAGTATAATATTTAAATGAAAAAGCGGAAAATCTGTTTTGTTATAACCTCCTTCATCCATTACAGCAGAAATATGCTTGTTTTGAAGGAACTCAATAAACGCAAGGATGTGGAATTATCCATCGCTCTCGGCGGCAGCGCCTTATTGTCCAAGTATGTATCAAAGTATGCCGATATCAAAAAACTTTTAAAAGCAGACGGTATAAAAGATATTCATGAAGTGTTTTTTAATCTGGAAGGGGACACTGCGGTTGTCAAAGCCAAGACTGCCGGTTTGGGGGTCGTTGAATTTTCAAATTTCTTTAATGACATAAAACCGGATTTAGTCGTGGTTCGGGGTGACAGATTTGAAGTTCTGTCCGTTGCCATAGCCGCTTCTTACATGAATATTACGGTAGCACATATAGAAGGGGGGGACATTTCCGGCGGTCTCGATGAGAGCGTCAGGCACGCTATTACCAAACTTTCCCATATTCATTTCTCTACTAACGAGCCGGCAAAGAAGAGGATTTTATCTATGGGAGAAAATAATAAGTATGTTTTTAATTTTGGCAGTCCTGATGTTGAGGTAGTTCAAAAAGTTTCTAGAAAAAAAATGGCTAATGGCGTTAACCTGCAGAAGACCGGCATAGGCGCTTTTTTGGATCCCCATAAGGACTACATCATGGTTATGTATCATCCAGTTAATACAGAAATTGGTAAAATGGCTAAAAATACTCGCGAGCTTTTAAGAGCCATTTACGAGCTCGATATTCCGACAATTTGGTTCTGGCCGAATGTAGATACAGGGTCTGAAGAGATTTCCCATAAGCTGCGTGTATTCAATAACGAAGTTGGTGACCATAAGATTCGCTTTATGAGGTATCTGCCTCCGAAAAAATTTATTTCGCTTCTTCATCAAGCCCGATGCTTTATCGGTAATTCGTCTGCCGGAGTGAAAGAATGTTCGTACCTCGGCGTTCCCGTAGTTAATATTGGGTCAAGGCAGAATCATAGGCTCAGAGCCAAAAATATTATCGATGTCGGCCACGACTCAGATAGAATCAAGAAAGCAGTGGCACTCCAATTAAAAAAAGGAAGATATGAACCATCACAGCTTTACTTTAAAAAGAACACTGGCCAGAACATCGCTTCCACTCTGGCCAAGATTCCTCTCTATGTCCAAAAGAAATTCTATGATTAAAAAAGGGAAACCTCTTATTCTTGGCGTGATAACCGCTCGCGGCGGATCTAAAAGCATTCCTGGAAAGAACATAAAAATTTTAGGAGGCAAGCCTCTAATAGCGTATACAATTGAAGCGGCAAAAAAGAGCGAACGAATAACCCGCCTCATAATATCAACGGATGACCGGGAAATTGCTTCCGTGTGCGAGCGGTGCGGGGCAGATGTGCCTTTTATCCAGCCTTCGCATCTTGCTACTGATAAGTCAGGGCACCTAGAAGTCATGAAGCATGCGATCGAATTCATGGAGGAAAAAGATGGCGTAGTTTTTGACTATGTGGTTATTCTTCAGCCAACCTCGCCGTTTCGCTTGCCAGAAGATATAGATAAGACGATAGATAAATTAATTAACGAAAAAACAGATAGTTCAGTTAGTCTAGTCCAAATAGATAGTGGCGAGCATCCTATAAAAGCCAAAAAACTGGAGAATGGGCTGGTTGTCCCATACTGTATGAAAGAGCCGGAAGGATTACGTCGCCAAGATTTTCCCATCGCGTATAAAAGGAGCGGTGCGGCTTACGCGATGAGAAGAGATTTAATTATGAAAGATGGTCGGCTCTATGGAGACAGAATAACTGGCCATATCGTTCCTACAGAACGCTCTATTGATATTGACACTCCTCTTGACTGGATTAAGGCAGAATATATGCTGGCAGATTTGAAAACAAAAGGATTTCCTCTATAATAGCTCTAATGTCAGCTCGATACCTTAGGCCAATAATCTTTACCGGCCTTTTTGCCATTCCTTTCATACCGTTTCTTGTTTCAAGTTATTTTTTCTTTCCTTTTATTACAACCAAAGCTTTTGCCTTTAGAATTATTGTCGAAGTAATTTTCGCCGCGTGGCTTGTTCTTGCTCTTCTAGACAGCTCATACCGTCCCAAAAAGTCTTTAATATTGTATGCAATCGGCATCTTCATTTTAATTGTCGGTGTTGCTGACCTTTTGGGCATTGCTCCGGTTAAAAGCTTCTGGTCAAACTTTGAACGCATGGAAGGCTTTCTGGCTATTCTTCACTTGGGAATGTTTTTTGCCGTTATCTCGTCGGTTTTCAACGAATCTCTCTGGAAGAAATGGTGGAATGCTTCGCTTACCGCGTCGTTTCTGATGTTTTTGTATAGTCTGATGCAACTTGCCGGCCTGAAAGCCATCAATCAAGGAGGGGTCAGAATTGACGGCACTCTCGGCAATGCCATCTACTTGGCGGTTTACGCACTCTTCCATATTTTTGTCGCGCTTCTGTTTATGGTTCGCGAGTGGAAAAATACCGCTTCACGATGGATTTACGGCGTTCTTATTTTGTCGAATGCATTAGTGCTCTATTATACCGCCACTCGGGGTACCATTCTCGGGCTTTTAGGGGGCTTACTGATAATAGCCGTTCTCAACATTAGAAATCGCGAATCTGTCTTCGCCAGAAAAGCAAGCATCATTATTCTTTCGACGCTGGTCTTACTGGTGGGAGGCTTTTCCCTGGTAAGGAACACTGCTATGGTGCGTGAAAGCCCGACTCTTTCGCGCTTTACATCGCTGACATCAGAAAGTGTTAAGACTCAAGGGCGATATTTTGTCTGGCCGATGGCTTTGAAGGGAATTAAAGAAAGGCCGATTCTCGGCTGGGGGCAGGAAAACTTTCCTTACGTTTTCCAGGAACATTATCGTCCGGAGATGTTTAGTCTTGAGCCGTGGTTCGACCGCGCTCACAATGTCTTTCTGGACTGGGGCATCGCCGGCGGCATTCTAGGACTCTTAAGCTATCTTTCTCTCTATGGCGCTCTTCTATATCTCTTGTGGAAAAGCTCCCTGCCAAATATTGAGAAATCCATCCTTGTCGGTCTGGTGGCCGCCTACGCCTTCCACAACTTTTTTGTCTTTGATAATCTTATCAGTTATATCCTCTTCTTTTCCGTTCTTGCTTATGTCCACGTAAAAAATATCGGCGAGCCACTTTGGCAAAAGAATTTTAATGACAATCAGGTTAAGAAAATTTTATTTCCGGCCGTCTCCATTTTGGCGCTCATCCCGCTCTATTTTGTCAATATCAAGCCGATGATGTCCAACCTCTTTCTCATTGAGTCGTTGAAAGCTTTACAAACTCCGAGCGGCGAATCCAACTCGGCAAAATCTTTGCAAAAGGCTTACGGCGTCTCAAGGCTCGGCCGGCCGGAAGTGGTTGAGCGCATTATCTCAAACTCCGTCCGGATACTTTCAAGCAATATGCCGACAGCGGAAAAGAATCAGTATTTTGTGTTTGCGAAAAGCGCGGTTATTAAGCTTGTGGAGAATAAAGAATTTGAAAAAGAGGCCAGGTATCAGTTGGCGGTGGGAGGATTTATCACAAATTTCGGTTTTTTTGACGAGGCTTTGGCGCATCTGGAGCGCGCGCGCCAACTGATGCCAAACAAGCCAAGCGTCTATTTTGAAATAGGAGCGGCCTACATCGGCAAGGAGGACGCAAAAAAAGCGCTGGAAGCTTTTAAACATGCGTACGAACTGGCGCCGGATTATACGGAAGCGAAAATTATTTATCTTATCGGCGCTATTTACGCTCGCGACAGAAATTTGGAAAATAAATTAATTTCCGAATTGCCGAGCGAGTTAATTTCTAAAGACCCGCGCGTTGCCGCGGCTTACAAAGCGATTGGTCGTTAGACTTCTGAATTTGTTTCCCAAACAAATTCAGTTATCCACACTTATTTATTTTTTTCGCTTGTATGCGTGCGCATTAAGTAAGATAATTAAATCAAGTCGCACAAAAAAATATTTCTCAAAATATGTTTTTGTGCAGACCTTAATCGTAAACTAATTCAATGGCAAAGAAGAAAAGAAAGGCAGCAAAAAAAAGAAAGACTGCAAAGAAACGAAAGTCTTCCAAGAGACGACGTTAATCGCGTTTTCCGTTTTTTTGTTGAAAAAGACGCTCGCAAGAGCGTCTTTTTTATAGTAAAATATTGTTCTGATGGCCATATTTAAAGCCCTTTTCGGTTCTCCGGAAGAAAAGTTATTGAAATCATGGCGGCCTCTGGTCGACAAGATTAATGCATATGAACCGGCGCTTGAAAAACTTTTGCCCGAAGAATTGTTAGGCAAGACCTCGCAATTTAAAAAACTTTTGTCGGAAGGCAAAACATTGGAAGAAATGCTTCCGGAAGCTTTTGCCGTCGTGAGAGAAGCGGCTAAGCGCACTTTGGGCCAAAGGCACTTTGATGTTCAGCTTCTGGGCGGCATTGCCATGTTTAAAGGCGGCATCGCCGAGATGAAAACCGGCGAGGGCAAAACTCTGGTGGCGACAATGCCCGCTTATCTTGCCGCGCTCGAAGGCAAAGGAGTGCATGTTGTAACAGTGAACGACTATCTCTCTCGCCGCGACGCCGTGTGGATGGGTCAAATTTACGACTATCTTGGTTTGTCTGTCGGAGTTCTGACTCATTTGGAATCTTTCATATACGATGAGAAGCATATAACCTCACCCAACCCTCTCCTTGCTCAAGGAGAGGGTGGGCGCAGCCCGGGTGAGGTGGATAAAACTCGCGACGAGAAAGGTTCATTTCACGTTGTGCACGAATTTTTAAGGCCGGCCACCAAACAGGAAGCTTACCGCGCCGATATTACTTACGGCACCAACAACGAATTCGGCTTTGATTATCTGCGCGACAATCTTCTGTATGACAAAAATCTTTTATCACAGAGAGAGCATCATTACGCCGTCGTTGACGAAATCGATTCCATTCTGATCGACGAAGCGCGCACGCCTTTGATTATATCGGGCAATACTGGAGCCGCGGACGACTTGTATCAGAAATTCGCTAAAATTGCCGAAGCTTTAAAGCTAGAATCAGATTACACCATCGATGAAAAACTCCGTGCCGTTTCTCTGACTGACCAGGGCATCAATCACGCCGAAAAACTTTTAAACATCGAAAACATCTACACCGAAGGCGGCGTGAAATATGTGCATCATCTGGAAACCGCCGTGAAGGCCAAGGCTTTGTACCAGAAAGATAAAGAATATGTAGTGAAGGATAATGAAGTGGTGATTGTCGACGCTTTTACCGGCAGACTTCAGCCCGGCAGACGCTGGTCCGAAGGATTGCATCAAGCTATAGAAGCCAAGGAAGGTGTCAGGATTAAAGAAGAGAGCCGCACTTACGCTTCCATTACCTTTCAGAATTATTTCCGCATGTATAAAAAACTCTCGGGCATGACCGGTACGGCCGCCACTTCCAAAGAAGAATTTTATAAAGTCTATGGATTAGAAACTTTTATCATTCCCACGCATCAGCCAGTCGCCCGCAAAGACCACCAGGACCTAATTTTTCAAACTCATGCCGGCAAAATGAAGGCGGTCGCCAAGTGCGTCAAAGAATTGAACAAAAAAGGCCAGCCTGTACTCATCGGCACGGTTTCCATCGAGCACAACGAACTGCTTTCCGATTATTTGAAAGACGAAGGCATTAAGCACGAAGTGTTAAATGCCAAAAATCACGAAAGGGAAGGCGAAATCATCGCGGGCGGGGGCAAGAAGGGTGCGGTTACCATTGCCACCAACATGGCCGGTCGTGGCGTTGACATTAAACTCGGTGGCAAACTGGCCGTTCCGGAAGAGTATGAGGAGGTAAAATCTCTCGGCGGTCTTTTTGTCCTCGGTACGGAACGGCATGACGCGCGGCGCATTGATAATCAGTTGCGCGGTCGCTCCGGCAGACAGGGCGACCCGGGAGAGACGCAATTTTTTGTATCTCTTGAAGATTCGCTTATGAGAATTTTTGCGGTCGATGCCATTAAAAACATGATGGGCCGCTTCAACATTCCGGAAGATGAGCCCATCGAAAACAAACTCATCACCAATGCCCTGGAGAAAGCGCAGGAGAAAATAGAAGGGTTCAATTTCGACGCCCGCAAACATGTTTTGGAATTTGATGACGTATTAAACTTTCAGAGAAAGATTATTTACGAAAGGCGCCGCAAGATTCTTATGGAAGAAGAGAATGAAATAATTCGCCGGATAAATTTACAAACCATAGACCTGTTCTGGGTGGACCATCTGGAAATGATGGATTATTTGCGCTCATCGGTAAATCTGCGCGCTTACGGACAGCGCGAGCCTCTTGTCGAATACAAAAAGGAAGGATTAAGATTTTTCCGAAACATGGAAGAGTCGATTGCAAAACAAGTTAATGAGTTAATAACAGCGCTTCCGGCGGAACTTCCTCTCGCAAATTCCTCGACCTCACCCAACCCTCTCCTTGCTCAAGGAGAGGGTGGACGCAGTCCGGATGAGGTGAATCTTGGTCGCAATGACCCGTGTTTCTGCGGGTCGGGCAAGAAGTACAAGAAGTGCGGTATGCTTAATACGCCGGAGCATCAGAAGCTCGCGGCGGAGAAAAAGTAATGCAAGAGGCGAGCCAAATTGTCGAGGCGATAAAAACTGTTGTTACCGACCCGAGCGCCGCGCATATGCTGCCGCTTTTTGTAGCCTCATTTTTAAATGACCTTGTCGGCATCTTTCCATTCTCACTCGTTATCGCGGGACAGCTTTTATTTCTGGATTCTCAATTTACGCTTGCTCTGTCGGCTAAACTCCTGGTTTTTGTAGCTGTGCCAGTGGGGGTGGGGAGCGCCTTAGGGTCGGTACCTTTATACGCTTTGGCTTATTTTGGCGGCAAGCCGGTAATCAATAAGTATCATCGTTTCCTTCACTTCTCTTGGCAGGATGTCGAGAAGGTTAACCGCTATTTCCACGGGACATGGTATGACGAAATAATTTTCTTTATCCTCCGCTCGGCTCCCATCCTGCCGTCTATTCCCATGGATATCGGCGCCGGCATTCTTCGCATGAGATTCTTGCCGTTCTTCGTCTTAACGGTAACGGGCTCTATTGTCAGAATGATGCTGACGCTCGTCCTTGTCGGCATGAGCGTTCACGGACTGTCGTATCTTTAACTATGGCGTTTATAGACGAAATCAAGCTTCATTTTAAAGCCGGGCGCGGCGGCGACGGCGTAGTGCGATGGCGTCACGAGAAAGGCAAGGAATTTGGCGGTCCGTCCGGAGGCAACGGCGGCAAAGGCGGAGATGTCTATGCTGTTGCCGTACGCGACATTGGCATCCTCGCGGCTTATAGGAATGAAAAAGTCTTTGCTGCTCAAGATGGCAAAAATGGTGCGAAAGATTTGAAGCAGGGCGGCACTGGAGCATATGTGGAAGTTAGACTGCCTGTCGGCTCACGCCTAACTAATTTAACTACCGGACATGTGATTGAGCTTCTCAAAGATGGAGAAAGAGTGCAATTGCTTTCCGGCGGCAGAGGCGGCTTGGGCAACGAGTATTTCAAATCGTCTACCAATATCAGGCCGAAAAAATCTACTAAAGGAGAAGAAGGAGAAGAAGCAGACTTTCACATTGAACTTCTCTTGGTTGCCGACGTGGGAATAATTGGTTTGCCGAACGCCGGCAAGTCCAACCTCTTAAATGTTCTGACTAGCGCGCGTTCTAAGGTGGGGGATTTCCCATTCACGACTCTTGAGCCCGCTTTGGGAGAATTGTACGGATTGATTTTGGCGGATATTCCCGGACTTATTGAAGGGGCAAGCCGGGGCAAAGGCCTTGGTCATAAATTTCTGAAGCATATTGAACGCACTAAAACACTCTTGCATTGTGTTTCAGCCGAGCTTGAGAATCCTCCGGAAGCGTATAAAGTGGTAAGGCGGGAGCTTGAGCTTTATAATAAAGAACTAATGAATAAACCTGAGCTGGTAGTACTTACAAAGACAGACCTAATTTCCGAGAAGGAACTCAAGACCAAACAGCAAGGACTGTCCTTGCTTAAGAAAGCGGTTTTACCGGTTTCTATAATTGACGATGAATCTCTTAAAAATTTGAAAAAATGGATGACGAGTTCTTAGTGTCAAATGTTTAATGACGAATGATAAATCAAGTCTAAAATATAAATGACTAAAGATAATACAGATAGTAAGACTTACGATTTAGCAGACAGAACTTTTAAGTTTAGTCAGGATTTGTTAAAGTGCTGTCGTAAGCTTAGGCAAGACCATATTACTAAGCCCGTGATAAGCCAGTTAATAAGATCGGGCACGAGCATAGGTGCCAATTATTCTGAAGCAGATTCAGCTAATTCTAAGAAAGATTTTATCAATAAAATCTCTATTTCCAAGAAAGAAGCTAACGAAACGAAGTACTGGTTAAAATTGATGACTGAATTCACTCCAGAACACACCGTCGATCTGCAAGTCCTTTTTAGGGAAGCTCAAGAACTTCATTTAATATTTTCCGCTATTATAAGAAAGGCAAGCAATAAGATTCCTGTATCTAATGTATAACTTAGACATTCAGACTTTAATAATTGATTCGACATTTGGCTTTTGTCATTTGTCATTTTATGGGTAAAGACTATAAATTAACCATTGGTCTCGAAATACATGCCGAGTTGAACACCAAAACAAAAATGTTTTGCAATTCCGCCAATCATCCGGATGAAAGGCGTCCCAATGTAAATATTTGTCCAGTGTGTATGGGTTATCCGGGCACTTTGCCTGTTATTAATAAAGAAGCGGTCAGAAGTATTTTACGCTTAGGTGTCGCTGTGGGAGGAGAACTGGCCGACTTTACCGAGTTTGACCGCAAAAACTATTTTTACCCCGATATTCCAAAAGGCTATCAAATCAGCCAATACAAGTACCCGTTGGTGAAAGGCGGTTCTCTAAATGGTATAAAGATCACAAGGATTCACCTTGAGGAGGATACAGCGAAATCTACCCACCTCTCCCCAGCCCCTCTCCTTGCTCAAGGAGAGGGGAAAGGGGGTGAGGTAAGTCTCATCGATTTCAATCGAGCGGGGGTACCCTTGATGGAATTAGTGACTGAGCCAGTAATGCATACAAGCGAAGAGGCTGTAAAGTTTGCCAAAGAGCTCCAATTGCTTCTACAGTACCTTGGGATTTCCAACGCAAATATGGAGAAAGGCGAGATGCGGGTGGAAGCAAATATTTCCGTACAAAGGTCTGACCTTAAGAATTCCGATTTCCAAGGTCAGACCTTGGGCACAAAAGTCGAAGTAAAAAATATCAATTCTTTCAGGGCGGTGGGTAAGGCAGTTGAATTTGAATATAAAAGACAAATAGAAATCTTAGAAAACGGTAACGAAGTAATACAAGAAACGCGAGGGTGGGACGAAAACGTCGGGGCGACGTTTTCGCAAAGACTGAAAGAATCGGCGCATGATTACCGCTATTTCCCGGAGCCGGATTTGCCAAAGCTTTTCATAAATGAAGTGCCCGATTTTACAAGGACTGTCCTTGCTGAAAGCTTGCCGGAACTGCCGTGGCAGAAGCGAGAAAGGTTATTAAAGCTTGGCATAACCGCGGAACACGCTGAAATTTATGTGACCCAGCCGGAGTGGGGGAATTACTTCGAAGAAGTAATCGAATGTCTGGGAGACATCCGTCTAATACCGCTAGCCTCGAATTACATTACCTCTGATTTGAAGAAACCTGTGGAGCCAGAAGCCTTGGTCGAGGTTATAAAGATGGTAGATAGCGGAGAGCTCTCTTCCCGCGGCGCCAAAGATATTTTGAAAATTATTGAAATTAAAGGTGGAGATCCGGGGCAAATTGCTAAAGAGAAAAATTTAATTCAGGAGAATAGCAAAGAAGTTTTGAAAAAAGTTGTTGAAGAAGTATTAAATGAAAATCCGGAAGCATCTATTCAATTTTTGATTGGTCAGGCCATGAAAAAAACAGAGAACAAAGCGAATCCTAAAATTCTGTCAGAACTTTTCGAACAGGTTAAAAACTAGTCTTCTTCGTGTTTAATAATCAGTTTCTTAATCTGCTTCTCTGCGTTGGATTTGTTGGTGCCGCCTTCGATGTCGGCGATAATGTCCTCCAGGGCAGACAATTTATACACACGATAATTATTCATAGGATGTCTAGAGGCGCGGAATTTGCCTGATTTATCCCAGTTGCGGAGAGTAAGAGGAGAAACCCCGAGAATCTGCGCCGCTTCTTTAATTGAGAAGTAGAGTTCCTTCATAAGGTTAGCTATAGTGTAATTGATAATCTATAATTAGTCTATGCCGATTAAGTCAAAAATGTTCTCAGTATTTGTCGTCGCTTTTATTCTCACAATTTTTATTCGCGTTTTTGTTTTCGAAGGTTTTATTGTAGTTGGTGATTCGATGGAACCAACCATCAGTTCTGGCGACTACGTCTTTATTAATAAGCTTGCCTTCACCTTTAGTAAGCCAGAGAGAGGAGATATTGTTGTGACTACTTCACGCGACTCCAAACAGAAAATTATCAAGAGAATAGCTGGTATGCCTGAAGATGAGTTCTCAATAGGAACAATTTCCACGAATATTGACCCGATGGAATACTTCGTTTTGGGAGACAACTTGGATGTAAGCATTGATTCTCGCAAATTAGGAATGATTGATAGTTGGGATATTAAAGGTAAAGTATTCGCACGATTTAGGTTCAGTGAGCTTAAATTCAGTATTTTCTAATCTAACTTTATCATAGTTTACTATAAATGTTAATAAGGTTTATATATGTTTTAGTATCTAGAATTTTTAAATTTTTAGCTCAAATTTATTATAAACAGCTGTCTAATTAAACGTTGTAAATTCAATTTAATTTCGTAATTTAAAAATTGAAAATTTTTTGTAGTGTTATCCACAAAAATATATAAATTCGTTCTCGGAATGATTTATTAAAATGTATAATAAATGCAACGTGAAAGAAGAACCGATACATAATATCGGCACCGAGAAATGGCTCTCAATGTCGGAAGCGGCTCCGTTTACTCCATATAGCGCGGAGTACTTAAGTTTACTCGCTCGTAAAGGGAAGCTTCCTTCTAAGAAAATTAAGAATACATGGTATACAACGAAGAATGCTTTGGATGCTTATATGCAGAGACAGATGTTCAAGGCTCAAATAGAGTTGGAACCCATTCGCTCTTATTACGGAGACATCAATAAATATTTTCCTCAAGACGACACTCCGTTACCTACGGAGAAAACAGAACATATCGAGAAGGCACTGGAAAAAGTTCTTGAAAAAAAAATTACCGAACAAGAAGCGAAAAATAGATTAGAAGCCGAGAGAGTAAAAATCAGAGAATCTAAATTTATAGAACCTGAAAATAAATCACATTTCAAAACGGTTCTCTCTTCAAAAATGTTAGTCGGTTCAACTGTTGCGTTATTTATACTTCTCTCTGTAATGCCAATACCGATAGTATTCAGTTTTTTTGATAAATCTCTGAATTATGTTAAGGAAGTTCTGAATGATGCCAACACTGTGATGGGCTTCCGTCCAGGAACTCACGCCAACGAACTTCTGCTTCTCGATAAAGAAGGCAACATTTCCATTATGGGTCATATTGAGACAAAAGGTCAGTTTAAATCTTTTGTGGCTCAAGGTATGGCGCCTATTGTTGTTGACTCAAAAACCTTAGTCAAAAATTTAAATGCCGAATTTTTAGGAGGCGCAAGTTCAACCGATTTTACTCTAGCGTTTGTGACAGCCAACGGCAATATAACCGCAGAGAATGTGGAGTTGCAAGGTAAGGTGGAAATAGGACAAACACTATTAATTCGTGGTGCTACCAAACTACTTTCCAATCTTGATGTTGGCGGAAAGCTCAAAGTGTTTGGTAATGCGGAATTCAGGCAAGCTCTGGATGTCTTAGGCCCTGCGTATTTTGAATCTTTGGTTACCCTAGCTAATGATGCCAAAATCAGCGGCAATTTAAGCGTCAGCAAAAATATTTCTGTCAGAGGAGGCCTTGAATCGTTAAGCTCCGTGATTGGCAAAAGCGGCTCGTTTGGCAGTCTTGGCACCGGCAACTTCTCGGCCAGCGGCAAAATCGCTTTAAATGGTGGGAGTAATGCTGTCACTATCGACGCGACAAATATTACTCTGGATAAAAACGGCAATGCGGTCTTTGATGGCAACGTCAGCGCTTTAAGCTTCAATGGCTCTTCTCTTACTATCGTCGATGCTACATCGACGAATGCCACCTCTACGAATCTATTTGCTACTAACGCTACTCTAGGCAATCTTGTTCTATCCGCATCAACTTCCCTGCAGAATTTTACTTTTGTAAATGCTACAGGCACTTCGGCTACTACTACAAATTTCTATGCAGACAAGATTCGTTCTCTCCTTGCCACCATTACCAGTATTGTCGCTGACGATATCACTACAGGCGCTTTAACAGCCACTAACTCCACCACCACTTCAGCTACTTCCACCGATTTCTTTGCCGGTACTCTCTTTGCCAGAACCTTGAACATCGGCGGTTCAGCCACCTCCACCATTAATTCTTCGGGAGACCTTTTGGTAGTTGGTTCCACCACCCTCCAGAACTTCACTTTCGTGAACGCCACTGGAACGTCTGCTACGACGACGAATTTCTTTACTACCAATGCTTCCACTACTGATTTCAGGACTAATACTGCCACCATCGGCACCCTCACTTCCGGGCAAACCACCATCTCGAATCTTACTTCCGGTAGAATTCCGTACATTTCCACCGCAGGGCTTCTGGCCGACACCTCCGCTCTCCTCTGGGACAATACGCTCTCTAGGCTCACCGCCACTAACGCTATCTTTACTACATCCACCTCTACTAGCGCCACTTCGACTAGTTTTTTTAGCACCACTGCATCAAGCACTAACCTTTTCTTTACCACGGGCAATGGCGGGAACATTACTTCCACTGGTTTAGGAACTTTCGCTAATATTCTCGCTAATGCTTCCTCAACTTTCCAAAACTTTACCTTCACCACCGCCACCGGCACTTCAGCTACCACCACCAATTTCTTCTCCACCACCGCCTCATCGACCAATCTGTTTTCCACTTCTCTCACCACCGGCAACTCTACACTGGGAGCCATCACTTCCGGCTTAATCAACAGCCAGACCATAAGCTCTGCCGCAGACTTTACCGGCACGCTCAATGTGGCCACCGGCTTTAAAATCGGTAATGCCGCCGCTGCAGGCAAAATCCTGCGGGGCAACGGCACCAACTATATCGCCAGTACCGCCACTTTAGCCGATACTTACGGCGCTTCCGAACTTTTGTATTCAAACGGCGCCAACACCTTTACCCTCGGAGGAGCGGTCACAGGCAACTCACAGAACATTACCGGGCTGAATCAGATTACCGTTACCGGCATTACAGCCACTTCCACTTTCTCTACCGGAGGTCTTACAGTCGGCACTTCGCAGTTCGTGGTTCAGCAAAACAGCGGGAATGTGGGGATTGGGACGACGGGGCCGCAAGGAAGACTCGTCGTCAAGGATACTGGCCAAGCGGTGAATACATGGACAAGTCTGGCGGACGCCGCCACGGATGCATCCTTTAGATTTTTTGGTTCAAGCCACGCGAACGAATACGGTATCTTCATGGGATACGCGAACACGGCAAACGACGCACAAGGCATACAAGCTACACAGACGGGCGGGGCTTTCGCTTATCCGTTGTTACTAAATCCATTCGGCGGCAACGTCGGCATCGGGACGACAACCCCACAGTATCTATTGGATGTGGCAGGTGCCGCCATTATCAACGGCGTGGGAGTAGCCACATTTGCAAATGAACCGACATTAAACGAAATAGTACTGCGCCTGGGAGCGGGAGCGGGAGGACAAGGAGTGGACCGTGGAAGCGCGTTGGTGTTCGGAGGGCCGCTTAACAACAATGATGCTACACAAGCGACATACGGCATTGTCGCCGGTTTCAAGGACGCAGACGCGAGCGGAACAGGCACCGGTGGTTTGCGTTTTTACACCGCAAACAATACGACCGCGGCTGAAGCGATGAGAAACACCGGAAGCGGCAACGTCGGCATCGGGACGACGAGTCCTGTCTCAAAATTGTCAGTGTTAGGTGAAAGTGCGTTCGCAGGCGGTGCTAGCGTTGGTATTGGTTACGCAGGAACTGCGGCTCCAACTGGGGGATTAATAATTCAAGGCAACGTCGGGATAGGGACGACGGGGCCAGCTGGAAAATTAGATATACGATCTTCTGCCACGTATTTGGATACGCGATGGCAGGTTGGAGGGGATAATGATTTCTTTTTCAGGATAATTTCAAACGGTAGTGAAAAAGCAGGTATTAGTTATGATGCTACCGACAATTTACTTGAGCTTTGCCACAGTGAATTCGGGGTTTCCCCGACTTCCTGCAGTCATTTAGTAATTGCCAACGGCAAAGTCGGGATAGGAACGACGACGCCCGTTTCTACATTGTCGATACAAGGTTCTTTGTGCGTTCGAGACACTGGCTCGTGTGGTACAACAGCTGGTACGATATACGCCACCACGGCGGCCATTACCGACATCGACTTGGCAGAAAATTACTCCACGAGAGATACAACACTCTCTGCTGGAGAAGTTGTGGCGTTCGACACTACTGGTGCGGTAATGGTAAAGAGGGCAATAGCGGGGGACAGACTCGCGGGTGTTATCTCAACTGCTCCCGGAGTCTTACTTGGCAAGGAACTCACGAACTCGAAGCCAGTCGCACTTGCAGGTCGTGTGCCTGTTAAAGTATCGCTTGAAGGTGGGCCTATTCTCATCGGTGATTACTTGTCACTTTCCTCAATCCCAGGTGTAGCAAAGAAGGCAGGGGACGGGGAACAGTCAATAGGGTATGCTCTTGAAGATTACACGGAGACCTCGTCAGCAAGTACTATCCAACTATTTGTCACACACAGTAATCTCTCCGGGCTTTCCCTAACCGATTTGACAGAGAAGTTGAGTCAAGAACCAGCCCCCGACTCTCTCGCGTCTAAGTTTCTCTCAAATCTTTTCGCCCGTATTACCACTTGGCTTGCTGATGTCTCTAACGGCATCGAACGTATCTTTGTAAAGACTATCAGTTCGGAAATTGTTTATACCAAAGAGCTTTGCATCGACGATATTTGCATAAACAAAGAGCAGTTCAAAACTTTGCTCGAGAAGAATGGCATCGGTGTTACCGTAAGCGCGATGACTTCAGAGCCATCAATAAATTCTGAATCAACACCTGTCGTGGAAGCAACTCCAGAGGCAAGCCCAGAAGTGATTCCGGAATCTATATCGACATCGGAACCCGCACCAACTGTCGAACCTGTGTCAGAACCTACATCAGAGGTTACTTCAACACCTGAACCGACTCCGGAATCTGAGCCTGAGCCTGAGCCTACGCCTACGCCTGAAGTAACTCCCCAGTCTTCGGATGAACCTACGGCGGACGAAGCAGAACCTGCACCAGAACCACCGGCAGAGTGATAGGTTGAAAAGTGGTTTTAAATTACACCACAAGTTCTTCTTGGTCGAGGCCTTGCCTTGTCAAATTAAGAAGCAAGCCTAGAAATATGCAGAAAAAAAGGCCGCGAGCGCTGGAAGCGCCGCGGCTAGATTTTTCAAATGAACAGTTATTGACCGGGAGGCGTGACCTCAAACGTGATCACGTTTGAGGTCACGCCATCCCCGAAGTGCACAACTGCGGACCACGTTCCGATATGGTCCTTGAGCAGTAAGGCGGAGAACGCCGCCTTGCCTGTCTCGTCGGATTTGATGGAAATGGAATACTGATTTTTTCCATCAAATCCGACGAGAATACCCCACTGGTTCGGTACGGCGCCAGTGATGTTTAACACCAGCCACTCACCCGGGTGGTACGAGAAGTCCCACTTTCCCAAGTAGTCCTTGCTGACCAACATGGTCGGATTTGGTTTGGATGGATTATTCAGCGTGGACACTCCACCTGTCGCTTCATTCCATGTGCCTCTCGCCAACCGCGCGAATTCTTGCCAGCGATTCTGCATTGCCTGCAGTTGCCTGTTGTCCGTTCCCGGCATGATAACCAGAGCGAATAGAACCCGCAAGTGCTTCGGCGAAATTTCCGCCGATGGCCAAACCACCTCCCCGTCCATCTTCGCAATGAGGTCGTCAATGGTCAGCCACTTTTCAATCGGAGCCCGGTAAATGTCATGGGAAATGCTTGTTCCTTTTGACGATACCGATGGGAATTGTTTACCTTTTGATGCATCTGCGTTTTTGAATCCCCACAGATACATCTCTAACGAGTTTATTGTTGGTCGGCTTTGGTAATGGCAGTTCCGTGTTTGCGCGTCCCCGTTGCCGAGCTCGACATATGGAGAGGCTCTCATCACAGAGCAATTGTCCGGACCGTCTTCGCCGCGAGCGTTGCGTCCGAGATAGCGGGACCAATGTCCGAAACCATCTCCGAACGCATTTATGTACTCGTAATGCTGATGGCCCGCGTAACAACATTTCGTGTGGCTTATTTCGTGATTCAACTCATCGAAGTGAATGTTTTGCAGTTCGGCGTTTAGGTTGACGATGCTGAATCCGGTGTTGATGACACCAAGCAATCGTCCCTTGCTGCCGAACATGAACGAGCGGTCGTACCTTCCCAGACCGAGTCCCGGTGAGGCGTTCATCGCCCGCAGGAAGTAGGCTGGATACGAATTGTTGTCTGGAATAGTCTGCGCATAGGCAACGAAGTCGTTCTCTTCTTCCGGCTTGCCTTTGCCGTACAGCCGACTATACACACAACGAGTCATTTCCTGCTCATCAAACGAGTTGCCGCCGATGAGGCTGGAAGTGACTCTGCTGTCGCTGTTGGGGTAGATGAAAATCATGTCCCCACTTACTCGCTGGACGTTGATAGTCCAGCATCGCGCCAACCAGTCTTGTTGTTGAGCAAGTGCCAGAGGGAAATTTGTGACCACGAATGTGATAAAAATTACCCCAAATACTTTCCGCATAGGAACCTCCTATTGAATTTGTCTATCTATATTATATATGGTACTTATTATTTTGTCAAGTAAAAGAACGGCTACCTATAGAATAGGTAGCCTAGTTGCCCAAATAAGGACGATTTTAATGTGTGTGGAGACGTTCCATTTGCTTTGGACCGCCTCCGTTTCTGAAGGCTCTCCACTGCAAATTTCTCGCTAGCCGAATTTTGCCCACTGTTTCTTGGTAATCTGACAGTGGTATTTTTTCCACTTCTTCCAACAACTCTTGGACTTTTGGCGATAACGGCACTGTGCCGCTGGTCAATCTCAAGACAGAATCTACCAATCGCTGTCGTTCCATTGCCGGAGTTCTGGCCGCGGCAAATCTTTTCGGTCCTGGCGCTGGCTGTCTGATAAAGACTTTTTCTTGGTATTCTACTCGCGCCTGCTTTTGTTGTCCGATATAACCTGCCGCTAGAACCCTTTTTTTGTTTTGGCGAGAATGCCAGGCCAACCCGCTTAGGATAAGTCCGGCGAAACCTAGTACAGAACTTACTGCCCCAAGCCATATTCCGCCAGTCGAAACGACAGACAAAGATATGCCAATAGACCGCCAGAAAGCGTGGCTCTTCAGTTTTCCGATTTCATTTTCCGGATTAAAGTCGTCCGGTCGAACCTGCAAGGGTCGAGTGAAATCGGAATAAAATTTTCTCAACTCAGCCATAGACTTCTCACTGAGGTTAGTCAGTGGAAATTCTACTTGCTGATTTACGCTGATGAGCATACGGGGAATTTTTATCTCCCCGTATGCCGCCGCTTTTTCAACCGAGGCGACGTCAACCACAACTGGATTTGCCGTCTGTCCCGTTCTGCCATATGTTCTCAAAAGAAGCAGACGTCGGTCCCGTATCAGGCGAAATTCGTACAGCTCGCTCGGCACGCTGTTTACTTGCTGGCCAATTGATGTGTCGAATGTCGTCTTTTCGTCGCTAACGCTTGCGAAGCTCGGGAAGCCGGAGAGTTTGTAATAATTTTCCGCCAGATTTTTTACGAGCCACAAATCGTTCTCGTCCCGATTGAACTCGCCAGCGATGTTGTGCGATAGTAAGCTCCCGGACAGGACTATCATTCCACAAACAAGCAATCTTGGAAAAAAAGGTTGCGCCGTTTTTTTCATTCAATACCTCCAAAAAGTTCAATTTCTGACATTAAAGGTACTATAAATAATGAAAAAGTCAAACAAATTCAGGAAAGACCACGAGGTCTTTCCTCGTGGTAAACGAACTCGCCCACAATGTGGGCGAGTTCGGGTGTCTATAAGCCGAATTCTGTTCCGCCTCTTCGGCGGAGATAGTTATTTATCTGGGACGTCGATCACTCGAAGCCTCTAGCGGCACTTCCGCCTCCAATTTTTGAGAAACTGGGGCTGGACACGGCCTTGCATTCAGGTAAGAATTTTGCTGTTTCAGCCGGACTTAACCGGGTCATTTCTGTTCTCATCTCTAGGATTGCTCCCGACGGGCGTTACCCGCTACCCTTATCATCTGCACGCATATGCATGCACAGACAATTGAATGTTCGGACTTTCCTCCCGCCTCAATGGCGGGCAACTATCCGACACCGCTATTATTATACCACATATCCTAGTATTTCAAAGTGGTTTTAAATTACACCACAAGTTCTTCTTGGTCGAGGCCTTGCCTCGTCAGTTTTTCAACTTATTTGTAATCAATCCAGTCGAAAATTTCTTCTTGGAATTTTTCCTTAGTCGGGAAATACTCCGGGAAATCTTCCAAATTTAGAATTGCTTTTTCCTTTCGGTCTATTCTCATAAAATCTTGGTAGCTTGAATAACGGTATTTATTAAGAAAATCTATAGCTTTATTTCTGTTTCTAATTCCACTTTCTTTCCACTTCGGCTCAATCAATTTCACAGGGTTTAAATGTATATAAGAAAATAGATATTTAAGATAGTTGTCTGAATCAAGAAGTTCTGCTTTGAACTTACCTTCAAGTAATCCTCCCGTGCGTTCATATTTGGTATTGTAATACATGGAATAAGCGGTTAAGAGTTTATGCATAAATCTGCTTATACCGTTTTCCGCAACTTGCTTTATGAGAATATGCACGTGATTTGGCATAAGACAATAAGCTCCTATTGAAACAAGTCTTTGGCCACGTTCGGTAGAGTAGACATCTTCGATTCTATCGAATCTAAAATTAATGTCGGAATTTGATAGGTAAAGAATATTTAAGAAGCGATTGTAATCTGAGTTGTCGTGGAATATTTTGCGCTTATCACTACCGCGACTGTATATATGGTAGTACTCATCTGGCACAAATGGGATTTTACGCAAACTCATATAAAAATTATACCATATAATTGCTTGGTCGAGGCCTTGCCTCGTCAAGTTACAATGCTGTGCTTGGTCGAGGCCTTGCCTCGTCAAATTACAATGCTGGGGATAATTATTTATGCTAAAATAAAGCCATATTCAATTATTAATTCGTAACACTTATGACTTCAACATATTCAAAAACCTTTAAAATTCTTCTGGCCATTCTCTTCCTTCTACCGCTCTTTTTTATCCCGGGAGGAGTAATGAGTCTGGCCGTTTCTAAAGCAATACTCCTTTCTCTCGGAGTAATCGTTGCAAGTCTCGTCTTTATTCTCGAAACTTGGAAATCGGGAAAGATTGAAATACCTTGGCATCCGGCAGTGCTCGTGGCGGCTCTGCTGCCGGCCATTTATTTCCTCTCGGCGCTTCTTACTACGCCCTCTTCATTGTCGCTTTTCGGCTACAACTTCGAAGTGGGCACTTTTGGATTTGTGCTGTTGATTACCGTTCTTTTATTTATCACAAGCGTAGTGGTTTCCGACACCTCAAGAATTCTTAAAGCATTAAGCACGCTTCTCGCGTCGTTTTCCGTTGTGGCTTTATTTGCCCTGATTAAAATTCTTTTCGGGGCTCCGGTTTGGGGAATTTTTGTCGGTAAGACGGCAAACTTAATCGGTAACTGGACCGACCTGGCCACCGTTCTTGGTTTATTGGCCGTCATTCTCACTCTTGTTTTAGGCATGGTACCGATGACCAAGACTCTGCGTGTCTTGGGCTACGCGGTATTTCTAATCTCGCTTGCCATCGCGGCAGCGCTTAATTTCTCATCGCTCTTTGTCTTTACTTTCGTAGCTGCCGTGATAATTTTTATCTATTTTTCCAGAATGGAAAAAGCGCTGCTTGCCAAAGAAGATTCCCATCGGCGCCCCATCGTCTTGCCGCTTATACTCGGCATAGTTTCTCTGCTGTTTATCATTAATCCCAACATCTCTGCCTCGCGCGGCACGCTCGGCAGTGCGGTCTCTTCCGCTTTCGGCCTCAATAATGCCGATATCAGGCCAACCTTTGCGGCCACTCTCAATATCTCAAAAGCCGTGCTTTCCCAAGGGACGCTTTTTGGCTCCGGTCCCAACACCTTTAGCCGCGATTGGCTCATTCATAAGCCTTCCGGTATCAACGCCACTCCGTTCTGGAGCGCCAATTTTTCTTTCGGCTCAGGCTTTATCCCTACTCAAATTGCTTCTACGGGACTTCTCGGCACCATTCTCTGGCTCGCGCTTCTCGCCATGCTTTTGTGGCTGGGCATTAAAGCTCTGGCGAATTTGCCGGAACCGCGCGGGCCTCGCTTCGCTCTCGTATCTGCCTTCCTTGCTTCCGTTTATCTTTGGACGGCAAGTTTTCTCTATGCTCCGTCTCTCGTAGTTCTCGCGCTGACCTTCATTTTTACCGCTCTCTTTATATCATCGGCGAGGGGGGTAATATCTTCTCGTTTAATTCTCTTCTCGCGCGACACCGCCGGGCGCCTGCTCTCAAAATTTTTCCTTGGCGCGGCGGCAGTTGGACTTTTGTTTATCGGATACACGTCCGTCAAAAAAACAATCGGAGTGGTTTACTTCCAAAAAGCATCCACTCTTTCAACCAAAGCAGGCGCGTCGGCTGACGAAATGGCAGTTTTGATTGGCAAGGCCGTTAAATTCGCTCCCGCAGATGTCTACTATGCCGCTTTGTCGAGACTTTATTTTGCCAAAGCGCAACAAATAGCACAACAACCGACAACTGACAACCAACAACAGACAGAGAAAAACCAAGCCGCATTTCAATCCGCCATATCTTCAAGTATCGCCGCCGCCCGTTCTGCCGTTGCTCTTAATTCTGCCGGCTATGAAAATTGGCTCGTTCTGGGCACAATCTACAGCGCTCTGGTTCCCGCTCCGCTCTCCGTGCAAGGAGCTTACGAAAATGCCCAGTTCGCCTATATGCAAGCGGCCAATAGAAATCCGGCCAGTCCGGAAGCGGCGTTGCTTCTGGCGCAGCTTGAAGTCAATAATGGCAAGCTCGATGCGGCCAGAAACTACATCCGACAGGCTATCATTCTCAAAAATGATTATACCGACGCATATGTCTTGCTTGCGCGCATCGAAGTACAAGATAAAAATATCGGCGGCGCCATCGCTTCTACAGAAAAGCTGGTAACGCTCGACCCCAATAATCCGAGTATCTATTTTGAGCTCGGGCTTCTTAAGTCTTCTAATAACGATAATGAAGGAGCGGTTGAGGCGTTTTCCAAAGCTCTAGAATTTCTGCCTAATTATGCCAATGCCAAGTACTACCTCGGTCTGACACTTGAAAAGCTCGGCCGTAAAGGAGAGGCTAAGAAAGAGTTTGAAGAACTTCTCGTTACTAACCCTGATAGCGCGGAAATTAAAGAGGCTTTGAACAGGCTCAATAAAAAATAATGGTTCGCAAAATCTTGGGGTTTTTATACAAAGAGACGAAGAGTCTCAATCAAGCCGCGTTTCTTTTGGGGCTGTTTTCTTTTCTCTCCCAGATTCTCGGACTTTTAAGAGACAGGCTCTTGGCTCATATTTTTGGCGCCGGGCAAGCGCTCGACATTTACACTGCGGCTTTTAGGATTCCGGACTTTATATTTGTTACTGCCGCTTCGATAGTCTCTTTGTCAGTGCTGATACCTTTTATCATCAATGAAGAATCCAAGGGCAAAGAGTCTCTCCGCCGTTTTGTCGACAACATTTTTTCTTTTTTCGCGATTTTCATTGTCGCGATATCGGTATTGGCGTTCTTTCTCATGCCGTTTGCGGCAAAAATTTTATTTAAAGGCTTTAACCCGTCCGAACTTGCCGAAACAATTTTTCTCTCAAGAGTCCTTCTTTTGTCGCCGATAATTTTAGGGCTGTCAAACTTGCTTGGCTCCATCACTCAGGCTTACGGACGCTTTACCGTCTACGCTTTGGCACCCGTGCTTTACAATGCTGGCATCGTCTTGGGAGTGCTTGTCTTCGCTACGAAACTGGGCGTCTTAGGGGTGGCTCTGGGAGTAATTATCGGAGCGCTTTTCCATGTGTTCATCCAAGTTCCTTCCGTCATGTCTCTCGGACTCTTTCCCCGGCTCCGTTTTATCGACTGGAAAATGATTAAAAATGTGGTCACTATTTCTCTGCCCAGAACGCTCACGTTATCCATGAGCCAATTGAGCGCTATCTTTTTGATATCTTTGGCATCGCTCATGTCAGCCGGTTCGATTTCGGTACTTTATTTCTCCATTAATCTTATGACTGCGCCGCTCTCTCTCATTGGCGTATCGTATTCGCTGGCCGCCTTCCCCACGCTTTCAAGAAATTTCAAGGAACGCAATTTCGAGGCTTTCAAAAACCAAATGAGGGCGACCGCGAGGTTTATCATCTTTTGGTCCCTGCCGCTTACGGCGCTTATCGTGATTCTTCGCGCCCAAATTGTTCGCGTGCTTTTGGGTTCCGGGCAGTTCGGCTGGGAGGACACTCGGCTTGTGGCGGCGGCCCTTGCGCTCTTTATCATCTCCTCTCTTTCGCAATCGCTCCTGCTTTTATTTATGAGAGGTTTTTACTCGGCGGGCTTTACCAGAAAGCCGTTTTTCATTAATTTGGTTTCCACAATCGTCCTTTTCTTTCTTGCTTGGTCTTCGGTCAAGCTTTTCTATGCCTCCGAATTTATCCGGCATTGGACGGCCACCGTCCTGCGGGTCCAAAATCTGCCTGACACCGCGGTTTTGGTCTTGCCGCTTGCATTCTCGCTTGCGACTATTCTAAACAGCGTTATCCTTTGGGCGGCTTTTGAACGCGAGTTTCCCGGCTTTTCCCGCGGCATCGCGCGAACCCTCTTTGATTCGCTGGGGGCGTCTTTTATTATCGGCGTTGTTGCTTATCTTGCGCTTAAGATTTTCGGTCCGCTCTTCAACACCGCCACATTACCGGGAATATTTGCCCAAGGGTTTCTCTCCGGAATCACAGCTTTGGTTGCGGGAGTCGCAGTTTTATTGGCGTTGAAAAATAAAGAGCTTAGCGAGATATGGGATGCCGTCAGGCAAAAATTCGTCAAAACACGCGTCATTGCGACAGACCCGGAGATAGTATGACCGATAAAATTAGAAATTTCTCAATTATTGCGCATGTTGACCACGGCAAGTCGACGCTTGCCGACCGAATGCTTGAATTAACGGGAACCATAGAGAAGCGGAAAATGCAGAACCAGGTGCTTGATTCTATGGAGTTGGAACGGGAACGAGGCATTACCATAAAGATGCAACCCGTGCGGATGAAGTACAAAGATTACATTCTGAATTTGATTGATACTCCGGGACACATTGATTTCTCTTACGAAGTTTCTCGCGCGCTTAAAGCAGTGGAAGGGTCGATATTGCTTGTTGATGCCACGCAGGGCGTACAAGCGCAAACTCTGACCACTCTCGGCATGGCGCGCGAATCGGGCTTCTGCCACGACGAAGCAGGCTTCAGCCTCGCGAAGTCGGGACTTACTATTATTCCAGTTATTTCTAAAATCGATTCGCCTCTGGCGCGAGTGGAAGAAGTTTGCGGAGAAGTTTGCAAGTTATTAAATTGTGAAGCTCGAGAAGTACTCAAAGTATCTGGAAAAACCGGAGAGGGAGTGGAAAATCTATTGTCGGAAATAGTAAAAAAGATTCCTCCTCCGAATCAAGGTCGGACCTTAAATACTGATTCTCAAGGTCCGACCTTTAGGTCTTTGGTTTTCGATTTCAAATACTCGACTCACCGCGGAATGATTGTTTTCGTTCGGGTCATGTCCGGCTCCGTATCGAGAAATACTCCGCTCATTTTTAAAGTTTCGAAAGAGAAATTTAGTGCGATAGAAGTGGGCATATTTTCTCCCGACGAAAAACCGAGAGACTCGCTTGAGGCGGGAGAGATTGGCTATATCGTAACCGGTATCAAAGAGCCCGGCGCGGCTTCAGTCGGAGATACGGTGGCTTCAATGTCTGACACACGCGCCGCGCTACCTGGTTACGAAAAACCGCATCCAGTAGTGTGGGCTTCTGTCTATCCGGAAAATGCCAATGATTTTATTTTTCTAAAACAGTCGTTCGGCAAACTGAAACTTTCCGATTCCTCGTTTACCTACGAAGAAGAAACTTCCGGAGCGCTAGGCAGGGGATTTAGATGCGGATTTTTAGGCATGCTTCACCTAGAAATTATTACCGAACGTTTGCGGCGCGAGTTTAGATTGAATCTGGTTGTAACAACGCCCACGATTACCTATGAAGTTACATATAAAAACGGCAAACACGAGACGATTTATTCCTCGGCGCATTTCCCAGATGAAGGTCTTTTGAGAGAAATACGTGAACCGTGGGTTTCGCTGGCAATATTATTGCCAGCGAATTATCTCGGCGCAGTAATGCCGCTTTTGTATGAATACGAGGCCGAACTAGAAAGTACCGAAACTTTCGGAGAAAACCGCAATAAATTGACTTTGAAAATGCCTTTGCGAGAGTTGATGCGCAATTTTTTTGATAAGCTGAAACGTGCCACTTCCGGATTTGCATCCATCTCATATGAAATAGCGGGACAGAGAGACGCGGACGTAGTGCGTCTTGACATTCTGGTCGCCGATGAAGTACTGCCGGCATTTTCGAGAGTGATATCAAGGAGGATTGTGGAAGAAGAGGCCGAAGCCGCCGTGGAAAAACTTCACGGCTTGTTGCCGCGCCAAATGTTTGCCATGAAGATTCAGGCAAAAGCGCTCGGCAGAATCATCTCATCAAAAAGTGTTTCGGCTTTTAGAAAAGACGTTACTCAGCATATGTATGGCGGCGATATTACCCGCAAAATGAAACTGCGCGAGAAGCAGAAAAAAGGCAAGAAGAAGATGAAAAACCTCGGCAAAATCAACATTCCTCAAGATGTCTTCATCAAAATGCTTAAGAGTTAAATATCGGAGAATACAGAAGAATCATACTTAAAATAATAAGCGCGCAGAGCACTATCCAAACGGCATTTAACTTTTTCTTGTGCTTCCTGTCGAATAGCATTGCCTCTATGATACCATAAAGAAATGCGTGAGCTTCGAAATAAGGGCATGTATTCTCTGCCGGTAATAATACTCCTCTCTATCGCTGCTTTTACTCTGACCAAAGGAGCGATAAAAATCTTGGTAAAAGAGAAGGAGAGTCGTCAAAAAGTAGAAGCGCTGCGGCAGGAAATCAGCGCGATGACTGTCCGTGAAGAGTTGCTTAAAAAGAAAATTGAACGTCTCGGCACTCCGGAAGGCCTTGAAGAAGAAATAAAAGAGAAATTTAGCGTAGTTCGCGAGGGTGAACATGCGGCGATTATCGTGGATGAGAAGCGTTCCGCCACCTCAACCGATGTTTTGAAGATGCCTTGGTATAAAAAGCTTTTCATTCGCATCATTCGATAAAGTTCGTTATAATTCGCATATGAAAAAAGTAGAAATTTATTCCACCTCCACCTGCCGCTTCTGCCATGAAGCCAAGGAATTTTTTAAGGCCAACAGCATTTCTTTTACCGATTACAATGTGGCTTCCGACCTGGAAAAACGCAAGGAGATGATATCGAAAAGCGGACAAATGGGCGTACCGGTTATCGTCATTGACGATAAGGATGTCATTGTCGGTTTCGACAAGCTCAAACTCGCAGATACTCTCGGAGTATCTATGTAAGTTTGGTTACATACGTATGATATACTCATTAGTACGATATATCGCACTAATTATATATGCCGCATGTTTCAAAAAGAGCATTAAGCAAGAAAGATTTCCAAAACATCTATAAGAGTTTTACTCAAGCTTTTAATAAATTCCAAGGCAATGACATAGAAAGATTGTTTGGAGAGTTTTTGACCCATACAGAAAGAGTCATGCTCTCTAAACGCCTAGCGATAATTCTGCTACTTGATAAAGGGATATCTCCGTATCGCATATGGAAAGGGCTTAAGGTTAGTTCTTCTACGGTTGGCCGTTTAGGCAAGAGATTAGAAAAAGGAGACTACATAAGTATTCTAAAGATTCTTCACAGCAAAAAGAAAAACAGTAAATTGATAAAGTTCCTAGATGTTATGGTTGATCTTCTGACTCCGCCACCTTATTACCTAAGTAGAGAAAAATTCATTGAATACAAGCGTAAACATGGTTGATTCGATATATCGCATCAACCAGATGTATTATTTATTCATAATTAATACTGCATCTGTGCCCAGGGTCAGGATCGAACTGACGACCTCTTCCTCTTCAGGGAAGCGCTGCTACCGACTGAGCTACCTGGGCGTTTTAATAAGACTTTAATAATCTCTGCACTCCATTGTATCCTTCTAACGCTTGGTTCAAATATGGTTGTAGGAAAAGATACCCAGCGACCAATGGCACAATAATTATTACTAGTTTGATGAATCCATAAATAGCCGCTCTTCTTTGCGTTTTGCGGATATTTCTTAACATCCTGTTATTTTCTTCGGACAGCTTAAGAGTTTGTTCCAAAAGAGCTCTTTCCTCGGGATTCATCCTGTTAGAGATAAGGAATCTTTAGATTCCTGTCTTATAGTTAATTAACATGAATTCCTGTTTTGACCGAATATAACAAAGTGACTTCGGCTAGAGCGCGACCATCTCTAACAGGATTCATGTCTTAAATATAACAAAATATCGGTTTTTTTCAAATTTCATGTTATATTTCGAAAACGCTCTCCTAGTTAAATGGATATAACAGCGCCGTCCTAAGGCGCTATTCCAGGTCCGATTCCTGGGGAGAGCACCAAAATCTGATTTTCTGCAAGGTTTCGCCTTGTAGATGCTAGTTCCCTTTTACTCGAAGTTTGGTTTGGCGGTTTTTGTCGAGTTTGGGAAGATGAAGAATGAGCATGCCGTGCTTCTCCACCGCTTCGGCTCCGTCCACGTCGATTTCTTCCGGCAAAGTAACGGTTCTCGAGAAGGCGCCCCAATACAGCTCGCGATGGAAATAGTCGTCATCCGAAACAGTTCTTTCCTCGGCTCTTTTGCCTCTAACAGTTACGCTTTCTCGAGTAATGGAAACGTCGAGGTCGTCTGGCTTCACTCCCGCCACCATGGTTTTGATAATAATTTCCGACGGGGTCTGGTAGACGTCTACGGTAAGCTGAGCTTCTTCATCGGCCATTTCTTCGAAAGCGCTTATTTTGGAATTGGAAGCTTTTGCTACAGAGCTTTTGTCTTCACTCGAATTTTCGTCGAGCTTCACGGCGCCGGTCAATCTTTCAAAAAAAGACCTTCCCATATTGATTTAATTATACCCTACTGGTTTTGCGGCGCAATAGATTTGGCTTTCTCAAATGCCCACAAGAGGAAAATGACGCCTATCCAGACTGCAATAGATGACCACATATTGCCGGTACCATTTAGAAATGTAATTAAGGTGTTAAAGAAAGTATGGAAGATGATAGCTCCAACTAGGCCGATAATGCTCGCTAGTATTTTTTTTGTTCTCGACTTATAAAAAGAGAACGATATCGCCACTCCGATTAGTCCGGAAGAAACGACGTGCAAAAGGCTTGCGCCGATAAATCGCATGTCGCCGGTAAGAATGCTTTTTGCCACCTGGCCGTCCATAAGCGGTCCCAAAATAAATAAAGCATTTTCAAGCGCGACAAATCCCAGGGCGGCTGTGATTGTGTAAATCATCGGGTCTATCGGCTCGTTATCTTCGCTTGTATCAAGCCCGCCAAAATATGCCGCGAGAAGCTTCAGGCTTTCTTCCAGTGTCGCGAGAAGAAAGATAGCTCCTATTGTTAAGTTATTTAGAAGAGTTCCGACTTGGTCTTCAAACACAATTGCGCCGACGGTTATGAGAAGCACTCCGAGCATGCCGAAGATGAACGTTCTAAATATAAAAAGCCGCGGTTCCGGAGAAAGCCGGTCTTCCCTTAGCCAAAAGATAAGCCAGATAAGTGCCGGCAAAATCCCTCCAAGTAGTGCGTAGATTACGGTGTTGGCCATTTTTCTATCATTAATATATTATCTTTTTTAAATTCTCGCCAAATTTCCTCTGTTATAAACGGCATAAACGGATGGAGTAATTTGAGCGAGTTTTCGAGAAGATAATAAAGTGTAGCATTTAGTTCCGGCTTCTTTTTAGACTCCTCTAGTATTGTGTCAGCAAAGCGGTGCCAGATATAAGCGTAAATTTTCTCCGCCGCGAGATAAAAGCGATAGTTTTCCATATCCTCCGTGATATTTTTCGCTAAAGCATCAAATTCTTCTTTGAGTTTCGCATCTATTTCGCCCCCACTTTCCTTAGATAAAACAAATCGCGCTATATTCCAAATCTTGTTGGAAAAATATTTATAAGCCTTGAACTTCTCCATTGATACTTTGCTATCATTGCCGGGACTTGTGCCTATAATTAGTCCCATTCTCAATGCGTCCGCACCAAAGTTTCTGATGACGTCTAGCGGGTCTATGTTGTTGCCCAGAGACTTACTGATTTTCCTATTCTTTTCATCACGAACTAGTCCATGCAGGTAAACTGTACGGAATGGAATTGTCCCAAGCAAAAATTGGCTCATCAAAATCATCCTAGCTATCCAGAAAAACAAAATATCGTAGCCAGTTTCTAGTACTGAAGTGGGGTAATATGCCTCTAGATCCTCTGTTTCTTCCGGCCAGCCCAGAGTGGAGAATGTCCAAAGGGCGGAAGAAAACCATGTATCCAAAGTGTCTGTTTCGCCTTCGATAGGGATTTTATGTCCATACCAGATCTGCCTTGAAATACACCAATCACGCAAGTTATGTATCCAGTGGAAATAAGTTTTTTCGAAGTGTTCGGGAATGATTTTTATTTTTTTCTCTGCAATCGGTTCGAGCATCAATTCTTTTAAACTTTTATTGCCGCGATATTTTATCGGTTTATTTACATCTACGAACCATTGATTCATGATTTGCGGCTCTATGATGCCGCCGGTGCGTTCGGCTGTGGCTACATTGTGCGCATACGCTTCCTCTTTTATCAATAGCCCTTTATCTTTTAGTTTTTCAATAATCTTTGCTCTGGCTTCAGAGATTTTCATCCCGGCAAACTCTCCAGCAATCGGTAGCAGTTTCCCGTACTTATCTATAATCTGTTCTTTATCCAGCTTGTGTCTCTCGGCTATGTCGAAATCGATTTGAGAGTGCCAAGGAGTGATAGTCATCACACCGGTACCGAATTCCATATCTATAGCATCGTCTTTTATAACCGTGGCGGTGATGGGGCCATTGATCCACTCGACTTTGAGCTTTTGCCCGTGCGAATAATCTTTGTACCTAACGTCCGTCGGATGCATGACAACGTATTTGTCGCCGAATTTTGTCTCTGGCCGAGCTGTAGCAATAGTAAATGGCCCGTACTTTAGGTAGTAAAATTTTGTCTTCTCTTCTTGATGTACTATCTCGTCGTCTGAAATTACTGTCTGGCCCTTCGGGTCCCAATTTACGATTTTTTCTCCTTTGTAAATCAGTCCAGCTTTATCCATACGCATAAAAGCTTCTTCTACTGCACGGCTTCTCTCCTTATCCAAAGTGAAAGCTTGCCGCGACCAATCCAGCGAGGCTCCAATAGCTTTGATTTGCTTGATAATTGCCTCTTGATTTTCTAACGCGTACTCATTAACCATTCCTACGAATTCTTCTCTAGAATAATCGCTTCGCGAGATTTTCTTCTCTTTCAAAAATTTTGTTTCAGTGGCAATGGAAGCATGGTCGGTGCCGGGAATCCAGAGTGTTTTCTTACCGCGCATTCGTTCAAAGCGCATCATCATATCCTCAATTGCTATCATTAGCGCCGAGCCAAGGTGAAGCACGCCAGTTACGTTTGGAGGTGGCAGTACTATTGAAAACGGTTCTTTGTGCCGCTCTGGCAATTTGTCCGGGTTGAAAAAGCCCGATTCTTCCCAGAGTTTGTATATCTGGCCCTCCGTTTCTTGCGGATTATAGGGTTTCAGAAACTTGCCATTCATTACCCTAGTGTAGCATTACCTCGAGCTATTATGGGAGCATGATTTTTAAGGATTCCCGGGTCTTTTTTGACCTTTACATATGCCGCAAGACCTATCATTAACGCGTTGTCTCCAGTCATCTCTACACTTGGAAGTTGAATCTCTAAGTTTATATTTTGAGCCATTTTTTTAATCTCTTGGCGCAAATAATGATTAGCCGAGACGCCGCCGCCGACAATGAGAGTTTTTATATCGCCTTTCTCTAAAATAGCTTTGCGTGTTTTCTTTATCAATACTTCCACCGCCGCGTCTTCGAATGCTCGAGCCATTTCTTCGACCTCACCCGGGCTAAGCCCGCCCTCTCCTAGCCTAGGAGAGGGTTGGGAGAGGTCTCTGAGTTTATATAAAACGGCAGTCTTCAATCCAGAATAAGAGAAATCCAAATCGCCGGAATTAATCATCGGTCTCGGGAACATGATTCGTGATTCGTGGTTCATACTCCTGTTCTTTTCCGCCAATTTCGAAATTTGCGGTCCTCCAGGATAGGGAAGTCCAAGCATTCTGGCTACTTTATCAAATGCTTCGCCGACGGCATCGTCTCTGGTGCGTCCCATAATTTTGTACTCTTCAAAATCTTTTATATAAACCAGTTCCGTGTGCCCGCCCGATACGAGCAAGGCTATAGCCGGCAGTTCCATTTTCTTACCTTCAAATAATACCGACCAAATATGACCTGTCATGTGATTAACTGGAATGATTGGTTTATTCCATTTTTTGCCCAATTTTTCTGCAAATGTTATGCCAACCCAAAGCGCCGGCTCGAGTCCGGGCCCGCTTGTAACTGCGATTAAATCGACCCCTTCCGCCTTTGGCACCTTCCCCTTAGCAGGGGAAGGAAAGCCCGCTTGCTCCAAAGTTTTTTCTAGAAGTATTGGTAAATTTTTCTCATGCTCTCTCTTTGCCAAGTTTGGATAAACACCGCCATACTTCTCATGCAAATGCATTTGAGACAAAAGCGTATTACCCAAAATTTTTATATCCGGTTTCTCCAATTCGCCGTTTATATCCAAAACAGCTACCGCAGTTTCATCACACGAAGTTTCTATTGATAAAATTTTGGCGGTGTGTATTGAACGAAGTTCGAATGTATTTTGAATTGAACCCTGATGACCAATGATGCGCGCCTCGGACACGCTCGCGGACTCGCGTGTGCAAAAACCAAAAAATTTCCTTGCATTTTCCTCGCGCCTCCTCCCCCCACCCCTCCGCCGCGAAGCGGAAAAAGAAATGGAAAGGAAATTTTTTGGTTTTGCTTCGCCGGTAGCATGAATACAGTTTATCACAATAATCTAAAATGGTATATTCCACTTTCGACTATATTATGTTAATATCTATATGTCGAAGAAATACCAAGCAAAATATCAAAAACTTACCGCAAAACTACGCTCCGCTCGCCAAGAGGCAGGTTTAACGCAAGTAGAGGCAGGAAAACTATTAAAGAAACCTCAAGCGTATATTTCCAAGATAGAGCGGGGCGAGCGAGGAGTTGATGCGGTAGAATTGGCAGAGTTTGCAAAAGTTTATAACAAAGATATTAACTATTTTATTAATTAATGGTACAATAAAAATTATGGAAAACTCACAAAAAGGTTTTGCAAATATTGTTTTGATAGTAGTAATTGTCGCTATCGTAGCTGTCGGTGGATATTTTGTCTTTTCTAAAAAATCTCAAGAACCGAATAATGAGCAAGTTTCACCGACCACAAATTTACAAACATACACAAATAATAAATATGGTTTTGAACTAAAATACGCAAATAGTTATTCCTTAAAAGAAAATAATTCTGGGATTTCTATACAATCTTCTCAATCTTGTGAAAAGATTTTAGGAACTGGAGGAGGTCAATGGCCAAAGGATTGTTTTATTTATGATTTACTAATTCAGAAAAACAAAATAGAAGGAGGTAGTGCTCATGTACCATCAACTAAAGTAGCTGGTTATTCATCGGAAAAGTTTGAATTAGACGGAGGTATGTATGACAATCTAAATCAGATTTATATTCAATTTGAAAAAGGTGGTAGTTGGTATGTAAGTTATGTATCTTATCATTCAGAAAACAAAGTCACAGCAGAAAATTTACTAAACCAAATTCTTTCTACTTTCAAATTTACAGGGCAGGCAATTACTCAAACTCCGCCAGCTATTACCAATCAAACGATTCTCAATAGTTTAGTAACCGATTGGAAAAAAATCGGTCCAAACATTCTTCCTGGTTTTCCTGCTGTAAGCCAAGCTTTTTATGGCTATCCAGATATTATCCAATTCATCGGAAATAATCGCATAGTTATTTCCTACCAAGATGATTTCAATCCCCTTTTTGCTGTATTGAGCTATGACACTAATCAAAAACAATTTTCCTACCTTGACGGATTAAGGTCTTCACCATTTAAAGTTTCTGAAACACTTTGGAACACATGGAGAAAGAAATATGGCGATACTTCTTTTACTCTACAGACATATCAGTTTTCTTCAACAAGAACTGGCGATGTTGTATATTCGTCTGATTGGAAACTGATTACAAAAAATCCTTTTATTTCGAGTAATACATCTTCACAAACTGATACTTCAATAGTAACGATAGACACATTAGCCCACAATCCCAGTAGTTTCTTAAATAAAAAGGTACAAATAACCGGAAAATTGATTCTCACTGGAAAAAATTATTTCACTGATCCTAATTTTGCTTTGACTGATGGCACAAATAAATTCCAAGTAACCACATGGTTAGTGCTTGAGGTTCCTCCACCAATGCCAGAGTCAACCGGAGGACAACCTTCCACTATGGCTACCTATTTGGATAAGACAGTTACCTTACAGGGAACTGTGGAGCAAAATGATCAAGGATTCTTTCTTAGGGTCACTAAGGCTCTTTAATAATTTTTTTGTTCATACTAAACATTTAAATGTTTCTCGTCGTGGTAGCAATCCCCGCCGTTTTATAATATTTCCTAAAAACGGTGGGGATTTGTGCGCGCATAGGGTGGGTGGGCAAGCACATACAGATTTGTTTGTGCTTAGCACAATCCATATTCTTTGAGTTACCACGACCAGTATCGAAGCCACAGAGGTTTAGAGCTACCACAGAACGCGGAGAGGAAGCGCCTCGGTCGCCGTGAGGGTGGAGAAAAGAGCAAACAAAAATGTTAAAATAAGATTGCTCTTTTCGGAGACTGAAACGGCGAAGCAAAACCAAAAAATTTCCTTTCCATTTCTTTTTCCGCTTCGCGGCGGAGGGGTGGGGGGAGGAGGCGCGAGGAAAATGCAAGGAAATTTTTTGGTTTTTGCACACGCGAGTCCGCGA